>NZ_JBHDYC010000018.1:0-83484 GCF_041894845.1 Natrinema sp. H-ect4 | reverse complement strand
TGAGGGATTCACTGCGTTCATCCCTCGCACCGCTTGCTCATCCACATGAAGACGCTTCGCGTCTTCCAAGCCTTCGTTCACTCCGTTCACGAAGACCCCGCACGGCTTCGGACCGCGGTTCACCGTTGGTTCGCGGCTCCCTCCGGTCGCCGCTCACCCCATCGAGGCCCTCACTTCGTTCAGGCCTCGCAGTTCACCGCGGCCCAGCGCGCGCCACCGCACACCGGATGGTCAGTCTGGAGTGAGATGTCGTTCTCCTAATTGAATGGTTCCACCTCGATCGAAGCTCGATGACGTTCCTTTCGAAATCCCGACGCCGTTTGACCGATATCGATGCGCTCCCGACCGATTTCACTTTCACTTTCGGGCTATCTTTTAACCCCGCCGGTCGCAAAGACGATGCCATGAGCCAAGCTACGCTCGGCGACGACGAGGAACTGTTCGGGGAAGCGGCCAACGAGATGCGCGAGGACGTCGAAGCATCGCTCGAGGAGGCCTGGGCGACGCTGCCCGCCGCCGACGACATCTGGAAGACAGATGCCGACAACGTGCTGGGCGTCCTCAACGGCCTCAATTCGGCGCTTGACGCCGGCGACGCCGAGGATAGCCTCCGCGATGCGAAAAAGTGGTTCACGATGGGCCAGCGCGCCGACGCCTTCGACGACGCAGACGACCTCGAGGAAGAGATCGAAGCCCTCGAGGAGGCCATCACGGACATCTCCGAGGCCGGCGAACAGGTCGGCGAACTCACGTCGACGATTCCGGCACTGCGCGGGACGCTGCAGGATGCCGGTCCCGCGGATGTCGACGACGATGAATCGGAGGCCGCGGACGAGGACGAAGACGAAGAGTAATCGATCCACCACCGATCGAACTGTCTGAATCCCTATCGTCGCTCGGGCCGCGAAACGTCACGCTCGTCGACCGCCTCGAGCAGCCGAGCCAGCGCGTCGGCGGCTAACTCGAGCAGTGCTTCGCCTCGCTGGGCGTCGCCGTCGTCCGGATCGCCGACGACTCCGTTTTCCGTAAACTCCGCCGCGTCGTAGGCCAGGTTGACGTCACTCGTCCAGTCGCCCCAGCCGTCGGCCGCGCCGGCCCGGGCCTCGTCGATCCGCTCCTCTCGAATGCGGTCCGGCTCGAGGTGGCGCAGGAGTCCCGTTTCGAGGGGGCCGCCGTGGCCCATGTCGGCGGTGTGCTCGCCGACGCCCTCGAACCAGGTGAAGGGAACGACGTAGGCGTCGCCGTTCCTGGTGAGTCGGCCGCCGACCTCTCGAAGGGCGTCGACGTTGCCGCCGTGGCCGTTGACAATGACGATGCGATCGAAGCCGTGGTGGGCCAGACTTTCGACGGCCTCGCCGACGTAGTTCCGGAACGTGTCTTCGGAGACCCACATCGTCCCGGGAAACTGGCGGTGTTCCTCGGCGATCCCGACCGGAATCGCTGGCGCGCGGACGACATCCTGGTCGACACGCTCGAGACCGGCGTCGGCAACCGCCTCGGCGGTCATCACGTCCGTCCCGAGGGGGGCGTGGGGGCCGTGTTGTTCCGTGCTGCCGACGGGGACGACCGCGAGGTCCGTCTCGAGGTCCCGGATATCCGTCCACGTCGCGGTAGAGAGGTCCATAGGAAGGAACTCCGACTGCGTGGCCATGAAACTCCCGGTGATGACCCCTGCCCGTCGTTCTCGTGGTCTCGGTGGCTGCGGTGGACCGGGTACGGTAGATCGGTTGTGGTGGACCGACAGCGGCGGATGACCCGTCCCACCCATGCCCCCGTGGCGCACGCAGGGCGAACCCGTTTCCGCACCGTGACTAACTGCCGTGTATGCCCGAAGACAGTCGCGAACTCGGCGTCGAACTCGGCGAGCTACAGGAGACGCTCGAGAACCAGGAGTACCCGATCGGTCACGACGAACTCCTTGAGGAACACGGCGACGAGACCGTCGAGATGAGCGGGAATACGACGACGCTCGAGGAACTCATCGGGCCGCTGAACGAGGACGAGTACAGGGATTACGGTGAGGTCGAACAGGCGATCATGAACATGGTCAGCGACGAGGCGATCGGTCGGAAGAATTACAGCGACCGGACGCCGCCCGCGACGGGCGAGGACAGGCAGGACGAGGGGGGACCGGATCAAGAGGGGCAGGAAGGACAGGAGTCGTTCTGATCGGCGTTGTTGGCCAGGCTGAACCGCAGTCAGGGGTACCGACCTGCTTACAGCAGTCCGAGCAGAAACGAGCCGATACCGACGAGTACGGCGGCACTTATTGCACTCCCGTAGGAGGCGTTGTGGGTCTTCGAGATGCCGTGTGCGAGGATGTAGACACTCCAACCGATCACGACCAGATAGATGAGAACTTCTACTCGTCCGGACCCCCATTGCATTACCTCGAGTTGGGCCTCGAGCTGCTCTGGATCTGTCGCGGTGATCGTTTTGGACTCGATTTTCGAACGGAACTGAAATACTCGGAACGGAATTGCGAGGAGATTCGGCGCGTACGCCCAGCCGGCGACGGCGAGGGCGTCGGCGAACGTCCCCGTGTTCGACGCGTTCCCGCCCAGAAAATGCATAATCGCAGCGACGACGAACCAGCCGACGACGAGACCAACCACCAGTCCAGGGATCGCGAGGAAGAGCACTCCCCACCGAGTTCCCTTCGGAACGCCCGTTATCTGGTCGAACAGCAACTGGACCATCACGACCGTCATCACGACGCTCGCAACGACGAAGAGTGTAAACACGGCGAGGCTCGGAAGATGTACATCCTCGCGATCCGAGAAATAGTCGCCCGGTTTCAGGAGCGGTGTGCGTGGACCCATGCCAGATATTTCAAACTTATATGAAATAACTTTCACCCCATATGAGTGCTGTATAGGGCCGTGTGCGAATAGCGCGGCTCGACAATTGCGTCGCCAGACCTACGACGCTCGCGTTCAATCGTCCGTTTGCTCTACTTCCGTTCGCGCCTGTCGGCGCTGAGCCCGCTCGATGAACTCCTCGGGTAGTTCGTCGATCTCGCCGGCCTGGACGCCCCAGAGGTGCGAGTAGAGTCCGCCGTTCGCGAGCAGTTCGTCGTGCGTCCCTCGCTCGACGATCTCGCCGCCCTCGAGGACGAGGATCTGATCGGCGTCCTTGATCGTCGAGAGGCGGTGGGCGATGGCGAAGGTGGTCCGATCCGCCGCGAGTTCGTCGATCGAGCGCTGGATGAGCATTTCCGTCTCAGTGTCGACGTCGCTGGTCGCCTCGTCTAGCACGAGGATGTCGGGGTCTTTGAGGATCGCGCGGGCGATCGAGAGCCGCTGGCGCTGGCCGCCGGAGAGTTTGACCCCGCGTTCGCCGACTTCGGTGTCGTACCCCTCGGGAAGGTTCTCGATGAACTCGTGGGCCTCGGCCATCTTCGCGGCTTCGATCACGTCCTCGCGAGAGGCGTCGAACGTGCCGTACGTGATGTTCTCCTCGACGCTACCGTAGAAGAGGAAGGTGTCCTGACTGACGTAGCCCAGCGACTCGCGGAGGCTGCGGAGCGTGACGTTTTCGACGTTCTGTCCGTCGATACGGATCGCCCCCTCGTCGACATCGTACATCCGCAAGAGGAGTTTGAGCACTGTCGATTTGCCGGCTCCCGTGGGGCCGACCAGCGCGAGCGTCTCGCCGCCGTCGACGGTGAAGTCAATATTCTCGAGGATCGTCTCCGCGTCTCCCGGGTCCGGGCGCTCCTCGGTCGGCTCGCCCATGGTTCGTTCCGCCTCGCGATTGCCGTAGCTGAACGAAACGTCGTCGTACTCGACGCGGCCCTCGGTCACCTCGAGGTCTGGCGCGTTCGGTTCCTCGCCGACCCGGTTTGGCTCGTCCATCAGTCCGAAGATGCGCTCGCTCGAGGCGCGAGCGCGCTGGTACATGTTGATGATCTGCCCGAACTGCGCCATCGGCCAGATGAAGCGCTGGGTGTAGAGGATGAAGACGACGAACATCCCGGTACTGAGTTCGCCCGAGAATGGTCCGGGCGGGCCCGAGATGACCCAGAGACCGCCGACGAGGAAGGTAATAACGAAGCCGATTCCCGCGAGCACGCGCAGGCCGGGGAAGAACTTGATCCGGGTCCGAATCGCGCCCCAGTTGGCGTCGAAGTAGTCTCGAGAGACGTCTTCGACCCGCTCGGATTCGTACTCCTCGGTCGTACTGGACTTGATGACCTGAATGCCCCCGAGGTTGTTCTCGAGTCGGGAGTTGACCTTCCCGACGGTCGAGCGGACCTGGGCGTACTTGGGCTGGATGGTCTGGATGAACAGGTAGGTGAAGACGGCGATCAGCGGCACCGGGAGGAGCGCGATCAGGGCTAGCTGCCAGTTGATCGCGAACAGCAGGCCCCCGATTCCCAGCACCATCACGAGCAGTCGAAAGAGGGAGTTCATCCCGTCGTTCAGAAACTTCTCGAGGCGGTTGACGTCGTTCGAGAGGATCGACATCATCTCGCCGGTCTGTTTGTCGGCGAAAAAGCCCATGTCCAGGCGCTGCATCTCGTCGTAGGTGTCGGTCCGGATATCGTGCTGGACGTTCTGGGCGAAGGTGTTGAACCCCCAATTTCGGGTCCAGTGGAACACGGCCGAACAGAGAAAGGCACCCGCGATGATCCCGATCGTCAGCCAGAACTGCGCCAGCCGCCCCTCCGGGACGTAGGGGCCGACGAGCCCCCCGCCGATCGGAAACGCCTCGGCGTACGGGATCTCCTGGCGGATCACGGCGTCGATCGCGACCCCCAGCATGAGCGCCGGGAGCAGGTCCAGGACCCGAGCGAAGAAGCTCGCGATAACGCCGATGATGGCGGCGCCCGTGTAGTTCGACCCGTATTCGAGGAACAGCCGCTTCATCGGATTCTCGATCTCCGCCCGCTGTTCCTCGAAGGGATCGTCATCGTCCCAGTCGGCGTTACTCATTCACCGGGGCTCGGGGGCCGCCGGCAATAAGAATTACCGACGAGCAGGAATACGGTGGGCGTCGACCGCTGCTGGCGTGGTCGGCTCGCGATCGACAGTCGCGGCGACGCGCTCGAGTGAACCGGATCCGGCACTGGTAATGGTCGTCTGGTTCGACTCGAGGTCGATTTCGACTTCGTCGCCGACTTCGATACCCGTCTCGTTCGCGTAGCCGCGGGGCACCTCGAGCACCCACTTGCCGCGCCCGGAGTACTCCAGATCGTTCCCGTCCTCGTCGGGTCCGGGCGCGCGAGCGTGATGAATCGTCGTAATCTCGCGATCGGCGTTGATGAAGATGATGTCGATGTCGAAGTCCATCTCACGCATCACATAGGTCAGGTCTCGCTCTTGGTTGTGGACGAACAACATCCCATTACCCGGCTCGAGGGACTCGTGATCGCTTAATCCGGTACGGCGTTCGTTTGAATCGTCTGCGACTTCAACATCAACGACGGCCTTGGGTTCGCGTTCAGCGTCGCCATCGCTGTCATTCGTCGATCCATCGCTCCCGTTCGTCTCTTCACCCTCGGCGGCAGTTCCGTTACCCGGTTCGGGATCCGCGTCAGCGCTCGGGTCGTCGTCGGATCCATCGTCGAGGATCCGAACCTCGCCATCGTCAGGGCCCCAGGGGACGGAGACGAGGCCAGCTTGTACGAGGACGATACCAGCAGCTGCGACGACGGCGAGGACGAGAAGACCTTTCCATACGCGCTCGAGAGCCATGTATGATACCCGCAACGCGAGAGAGTAAAGGTTATTCGGACGGGGCGACTCGTCCCGGATACGGGCTCGTAGTCTAGCTGGTTATGACGCGGCCTTTACAAGGCCGAGATCGGTGGTTCGAACCCGCCCGAGCCCATTTCTGGAACGAACGACAGTGAGTTACAGAAATGTATACGAGGGCGGTTCGAACCCTGCAAGTCGCAGCGCGAACGAAGTGAGCGACCGTCTTGCTTCGGTTCGAACCCGCCCGAGCCAACTTCCGCTATCAGTCGACAGTCTATCACGATACAGACGGCAAGACTGATTTGGACTGTCTTGCTTCGGTTCGAACCCGCTCGAGCCAATCCACATTCTGTACGAACGTCATCCAACACCGCTCTCCATATCGGACGCTAACGAAAACGGCCGAAGCGACGTCACGACCAGCGCGATCGAATGTGATCCGAAATCGATCGGTCGACCGGATCAGGACGCGTTCTAACAGTCCTCTACGTACTCCTCGTACTCGCGTTTTGCGCGCTCGTAGGCGTGGCGCTTCTTTTTCAGTTGCTTCTTGTTCACCTTCCCTTTCTCGTATTTCTTTTTGTACTCCTCGTACTCGCGTTTTGCGCGCTTGTATTCGCGCTTTTTCTTCTTCTTGTTCTTCCCATCATCTCCGTTGTCTCCGTCATCGGGTTCCTTCGTGAACTCCAGAATCTCGCCGTACACCACTGTGTCGCCCACCTGGGCGACCGCTTGGAACTCGTAGGTCGTTCCCGTCTCGAGGTTCGTCGCCGTCGCGCTGAACGGTCCGGGTTCGGTGAGGACCTGCTCGTCGGTGAACATCCACACCGTCGTTCCCTTGACCCGGTACAGGAAGTAGACGGTCACCTCCGCTGCACCCTCGAGTTCGAGCAGTTCGCCGTTGAGCGTCGCCGTCGAGCCGTTGACCTCCGTCGCTGGCTCCGTCTCGACGTTCAACTCGTCCGGCCCGAATTTGGTGAACGAGAGTGTGGCTCCGAGGAACCGTTCGCCGTTCGCGACCATGACTGCCCGGAATTCGTACGTGGAACCGAGTTCGAGGCCTTCGATTCCGGCGCTGAAGTCGCCGGGTTCGTCGAGCGTCTGTGACTCGGTGGCGATCCACTCGTCCGCACCGAGCTCACGCCACTCGAAGAAGACGTCGACGGTGTCAAAGTCGCCGAGATCGAGCAGTTCTCCGTTGAGCGTCGCGGTCGAGCCGTTGATCTCCGTCGCCAGCTGTGTCTCGACGTCGGGGACGCCGGCCTCAGCTTTGGTGAACGAGACGATGGTTCCTTCCTCACGCGTGCCATCGGCCACGACGACCGCCCGGAATTCGTACGTGGTGCCGGGCTCGAGGCCTGCGATCCCGGCGCTGAAGTCGCCGGGCGCGTCGAGCGTCTGGGACTCGGTGGCGGTCCAGTCTTCCTCGCCGAGCGCACGCCATTCGAAGAAGACATCGACGGAATCGGAGTCCCCGAGACCGATCAATTCTCCGTTGAGCGTCGCGGTCGAGCCGTTGATCTCCGTCGCCGTCTGGGTTTCGACGATGGGTGCGCCGGGTTCGTCTTTGGTGAACGAGAGAGTAGCCCCTTCGTCGCGCACGCCATCGCTCACCACGACCGCACGGAATTCGTACGTGCCACCGGGCTCGAGGCCTGCGATTCCGGCGCTGAAGTCGCCGGACGCGTCGAGCGTCTGGGGCGCGGTGGCAGTCCACTCATCCGTGCCGAGCTCGCGCCACTCGAAGAAGACGTCGACGGTGTCGGAGTCACCGAGATCGGTCAGTTCACCGTTGAGCGTCGCCGTCGATCCGTTAACGTCCGTCGCCGGCGACGTGACGACCTCCGGAACACCTGGCACCGTCTTGATGACGCGAAGCGTGGCCCCTTCGACCCGCTCGCCGTTCGCCAGCCCGACCGCCCGGAATTCGTACGTGGTGCCGGGCTCGAGGCCTGCGATCCCGGCGCTGAAGTCGCCGGGCGCGTCGAGCGTCTGGGGCGCGGTGGCGATCCACTCATCCGTGCCGAGCTCACGCCACTCGAAGAAGATGTCGACCGCGTCGAAGTCGCCGAGGTCGGTCAACTCACCGTTGAGCGTGGCCGTCGAGCCGTTGACTTCCGTCGCCGGCGACGTGACGACATCGGGGACGGCCGGATCGCAACTGATGTCGAGCGTCGTGATATCGAGACCGATTGCAATATTGTCGGTCTCGAGCGAATACGTTCCGTCCGCGAGAGTCCCCCACGTCGCCGAACCGCCGGCGGGAACCTCCATCGTCTCCTCGTACGCATCGGGACCCGTGACGGTTACCATCACCGAGACGTCGTTGGGATTCGTTACCGTGATCTCCCCGTCCTCAGCTTCACACGCCGAGTCCACTTGCAGGTCGACGAGATCGCAGTCGCACCCGGTAACCGTCGCCATCTGGAGATTGACATCGGTCTGGGCGTACAAACAGCCGTCCACCGTTGCGTTGGTGAGTACGTTGATCCCCGTCTGGGCCAGCACGACCCCCGCAAAGGTCGCGTCCGTCCCGATCTCGACACCGGCACCGCCGGCGACCACCCAGACGATGTTTTCGGCCTGCGCGCCACCCGCCAGATTAACTGTCACCCCGCTCGTCGCGGTGAGATCCCCCGCAATCTGAAGGATCCAGGTGTCGTCCGGGCCACCGTCGATGGTGATATCGTCGTCGATCAGGACGTCTGTACTCCAGTTGTAGACGCCCGGGGTAAGCGTCTCCCCGCCGATATTGCCGCCGCCTAACTCCGTAACGTCCGGCGGGACGCGACCGTACGCATCGGTGAACGCGGCTTCCATATCGCTCACGGCCGTGGTCAATCTGGACGGGGTCGGCTCCGCGTAATCGGCTGCGTACACCCGTCCGTCCACTTGCGTCGACGTCGAATAGACACCGGATGCGTCCAGCGTTAGATCGAACCCGGTTACCGCAGTCGATCCGATCGGACTCACGCCGATGTCCCCTGCTACGTCGGAATTGGGAACGCTCGATATCCCGGATTTTGCCAGGATCGAAAAGTCACAGGCCGTCCCGAGATCGACCGGTGCTGGGCCGTCCACTTGTTGGACTTGAAGCGCGTTCGTGGACGTCCCTTCCGGATCGCTATCTTCCTGGACGGCGCCCATACAGCCGGCGAGACCAGCTGTGAGCAGCCCGCTCGATGTGATGACTGTTCTTCTGGTTGGACTGTAATCCATATCCGGTAATCACTACTGGTTGATGTTGTAATATCTAAACTACTGTTACGAAACGAGATACTATTTGGATTTCGTCCCGTCTTCAGAATTACTGGTCAGTTCGGAGCACGTTGCCGAGGTATCCGGTGCCTGCGAAGTATTGGTAGTTCCTATCGGATCAGGCAGGTGCCACATCTGGCGAGTGGCGGACCTCGTTTCGGATAGCGACTCGAACCCCGAGACGGGATCGAGCACTAGCAGAGATAAACAGAAAACCGATAAGCGGGTTCGCGGTCTCCGAACACGAACAAGAGGCCCCGAGCCGGCCGACTGAACGACGGACCGAACGGCACGACACGCGCCGCGATCGTTACTGTTTGAGGCGGGCGACGTTCTCCCGGATCTGTCCGAGCAGGCCGTCGCCCGACTCGGTCTGGAGCGCGGCGTGGAGCGTCGAGTTCTCCGGTTCGTCCTTGACGACGATCCGGAGGTAGGGCTCGAGTTGATCGAAGTTGTCCGCGAGGACGACAGTGTGGTTGTCCTCGTCGTGATCGACGACGCCCGCATCGTCGAGTTTCGGGACGTGGCACTGGACCGACGAGACGTAGACGCTCTTGTACTCGTTTTTCGCGACCTCGTCCGGCGGGACGTCGTGTTCCCACCCCGCCACCGTCTCGGCCAGCGTCGAGAGTTCGATCGGATCTTCTCGGCCCCGTAGTGCGTACAGCAGGTATCGCCGCCGACGGTTTGCCAGCAGCTCGAGGATGGTGTCCGCGGAGAGCTCCCGTTCCGCTTGGCTCGAGGTAAGGGCTTCCATAACAAGATATTACCCACCGATGGGCAAAAGGGTGTCTTGAATATCCGATATTCCAACAGACGGCGGGTAATCACGCATAGATGTGCCCGTATTGTCTCCGTTACTCGTTTTTCGGTGACTTACTCGAGTCGCCGGACCACGCTGCCGTCTCCTGTAAGCGAGGCGGAACACCGATCCTGATTCGAAATCCTTTTTTATACCTTGACCGGAGAGTGAAGTAGGCCGCCTTAGCTCAGACTGGGAGAGCACTCGACTGAAGATCGAGCTGTCCCCGGTTCAAATCCGGGAGGCGGCATATTCTGCGGCGACGAACGAAGTGAGGAGGCACAGAAACGACGCCGAGCGGATTCTGAACCCTACCAGTCGCGCACAGCGAAGTCGATCGGAAGACGCTTGGCGTCTTCCGTGACTGAGCGAATCTCCGATTCGCGAGGTCCGCGAAACCGAAGGTTTCGCTTGATGACGAGAGAGCGAGCTCTCTCGATCCACGAGCACGTCTGGTTTCGGTTCAAATCCAGGAGACGGCATCATACTCTCTGTGCAAGTGCTCTCGAGCAACTGCTCGATTCTCCGCAATTTTAGACCTGTTTATCACCGAGATAATAGGCTACAGTATCGACTCGGCGTCGATCGGGAAAGGATCGACGAAGCGCGAAAATAGTAAAAACAAGATTAGTAAAATCGCGATTTAGATAATCGGAAGCATTATCGCCGTCGGAGCGGAACAGGGGGTATGACCCCTCCGCGTTTCGTCGACCGCGTCGACGAACTCGATCTGCTACAATCGCGGTTCGAGAACGATACCGCAGAACTGGTTGTGATCTACGGGCGTCGACGACTCGGCAAGAGTGCACTCGTCCGTGAAGCGATCCGTGGCCGCCAGGATGCTGTCTACTGGCAGGCAGCGGAAGAGACGTCTGATGTACAACTTGCGAATTTCGTCGACACTGCCAGCGAGACGGTTCCGATCTTGGACGACATACAGCGTGACTGGGAAGCCTTACTTCGGGCACTGGGTCGAGAGGAAGCGGTGGTCGTCCTCGACGAGTTCCCCTATCTCGCTGAGTCGGACGACGCGCTTCCCTCGAAGATCCAGCGCGTTTGGGATATGCACCTCGAAGAGACGAGTATGACGCTGGTGCTGGTCGGCTCGTCGATCAGTATCATGGAAGACAAAGTCCTCAGCGGCGGTAGTCCGCTGTACGGCCGCCGGACCGCGATGATCGACCTCCCGCCGCTCGACTTGATGGATGCACAGCAGTTCTACCCCGACGACGATCCAGATAGGGTCATTCAGGCCTGGGGTGTCTTCGGGGGAACGCCGTACTATCTCCAGGCACTTACTCCGTCTCGTTCGCTCGCCGAGAACATCCAGTCGCACGTTCTCTCGGAACACGGCGTCCTCCACAACGAACCCGAGTTCCTGTTGCGAACGGAGTTCGGGATTCGTGAACCGCAGACGTACTACACGATCCTCCGGGCGATTGCGACCGGCAAGCGTGCAGCAAACGAGATCGCTGACTTCGCCGGCACTGACTCAAACGCGCTTGGTTCGTATCTCTCGAAGCTCCGACGGCTCCGACTCGTTGAACGCGATATTCCAGTGACTGCGAACCCGAACGCGACCCGAAAGAGTCGCTACCGGCTGAAAGAGCCCCTGTTCCGGTTCTGGTTCCGCTACGTCTACGGCCAGCAAGGAAAACTCGCCCAGCTCGGTGAGGACGCCTACGAGCAGTTGATCGAGCCGACTGTTACGGACTACATGGGGACGATGTTCGAGCAGGTCTGCCAGAACGCACTTCCATCGCTGATTCCCAACACGTATCAGGGGATCGGCTATTGGTGGCACCAGCAGCACGAACTCGATGTCGTCGGGCTTGCAAGTGACGGAACGCTCGTGGCGGGTGAGTGCAAGTACACCAGCAGAGAGATGACCGAGGGGGATTTGGCTGACCTCGAACGGACTGCGTCACGGGTTCGGTGGACACCCCCCAACGGAACCGACCGCGAGGAGCACTACTGTTGTTTCTGTCGCTCCGGCTTTTCCGACGATTTGCAGCAGACGGCTGCGAACCGTGACGACGTTTCACTCTTCACGCCCTGCGACATCGTGCCGAGTGCAGACGCCGAGTGAGGTGGATCGTTCCGTTAGATCGGACGACGAACGGGTTCAGGAACGCACAGAGCGTGGTCCAACTGCCGGGAGGTGGTCTCCCGATTCTATCCGATTTCCATTCGAGTAGCTTTCGCACTCGACTGAAACCGAGCTGTCCCCGTTCCCGCGAGCGTCGCAAGTCTTTCCGAACGTCAACTCCGGGAGACGATGTACCGTTTCTGTGAGCTCGATGCATCTGTTCGTCAGGCCGGACGTGATAGAAAACGCGCGGATATTGGGGGTGCGACGTGAGATCGCTACATAGAACTGCTCGTACTCAGATCAGAGCTACGCCGGCCCAGACGGCGATGGCAAGCCAGATGACACCGATTCCCAGTTCCGCGTACACTACCAGCGTCGCGATCGACCCCGTTTCGTACCACGGTTGTTCGGCGATACGATACTTTCCCTCCCCCGTTCGCGACAGTCGCTTGAATTTCGAGTCGTTACTCCGCAAGAGCGCATTGTCTGCCCGTTTCACGAAGTCCTCAATCTCGCTTCGCCGATCCCAGGAGGCGTCCCGGCCTTGTCTGTATCTGAGCGACCAGTTCGCAAGCAGCCCAAATAGTGCGACTCCGAACATCGAAAGCCCGAACAGTTCGAGCAGTTGGGTTCGCTGACCGAGCCGATACCCGATGTCTAGGAGCAGACCGAACAGCACTAGCGACACGTAGAACGATTGAATCAGCAACGTCTCTTTGTTTCGCGCATCGTCACCGGCGCTCTTGTAGTCCTCGAGGAGTAGCTCTCGTTTCCAGTCAGTCGCGAGCGTTTCCTCGACTGCGGCGGGGTCGTACTCCGAGGTGTAATCGATTGACCAACCGTCGATGAACGGCGGTTCGACCGAATCGTCGTCAGTCATGCGTCTCTCAAAACCTGAGTCCAGTCGACTATAGTAACCACTGAAACGATTCACATACAGATCGTACAGCTATCGTTCGATCAGGTATGCAATGACTTCCAGTGGCTACTATAGTTAAACCTCCGGGGGGCGACGGGGGAGACGAGTATTCGCAGTCCCGTCCGACGAGGGTCGACTTCGGTCGGCACTGCGCCGAGTCGACTCGAGCGAGTTCGGAGACGGCCCACTGAAAAACTCCGAATATCCGCGCTGAGCGGCGCAGCGTCGCGGTTTCTGTTACCGCCGTATCATATAGTTTATCAGAACGGATTGCGTGGCGCTACGCATGAAAGCAGGTGTGCTCGGCGTCGTCGACGGCACGTTCACGGTCGTCGACTCGTTCACGGAGGCGGTCACCGAGGACGGACACGAACTCGAGCGGTGTCTCACGATCGACCGCGTGTTCTCGCTTCCGTCGGGTGAGATGGCCTTCGAGGGACGGGCGGCCGCCGACGCGATCGCGACCGAAACCGCGACGACGATCGAAACCGGCGATATTCACGTCGACGAGCGAGAGCGGACCGTCACGCGGTTCGCCGAGTTCGTCGGCATTCCGGGGGAGTTCGTCGTCGTCGACAGCGGTGACGGGGCCTTCGCGTTCGATTTCATCGGGAGGGAGACGAACTCGAGCATCGAGCGGGCGACGGTCGATCTCGACGCGTTCGTCGCGGCCCGGGAGGGAGCGACGCCGTGGAAAGCTGGGTTCTACGGGCCCGCCGAAACCGACGTCAACGGAGTCTTTCACGGCGCAGACCTTCGCGACGAGATGGGCGACGTACTCGAGACGTCGTCGCTCAACCAGATCGGGCTCTCCTATGAACACGACGGGGACGACGTGAAGATGACGGCCACCCGAAGCGGCTACGTGGAACTCTATCGCCCCGCTTCGTTCGACTCGGCGGACTTTCTCGAGTATATTCGCGACGAAATACTCCCGTCCCTCGAGTGAGTGGCCGCGATCGCTTTCGGAGTCGCGTGAGAAGGGACGTCTCCGAACCGCACCACAATGACCGGAAGAACGGACGCCGGATCGGGAGAGATTCGCGTCGTCGATTGGCCGAGACACTGCGAACGTGGCACGAGTTTTGAGACGGTCGGTTCCGCTGACGATCACGTTGAACAGTGATCCGAACGCCGAATGAGGCGTAACCGGCATTCCGTTCGGGAAGCCCACTTCTCAAGAGGGCGGAGACTGTCAGTACAGCCGTGAGCAGTAACTCGATCACAAACGAGAGCGACACGTTCGAAATCGGCGATTCGACCGTTCACCGGCTGGGTTTCGGTGCGATGCGCCTCACCGGCGAGAACATCATCGGCGCGCCGGCGGACGAGGAGACCGCACGAGAGGTCGTCAAACACGCCGTCGACTGCGGCGTCGACCTCATCGACACGGCCGACTCCTACGGCCCCGCCGCGAGCGAGCGACTCATCGGCGAGGCAATCGGCGACCCCGACGACGTACTGGTCGCGACCAAGGCCGGCCTGCTGCGCAACAGCGAGGGCGACTGGATCGCACACGGCGATCCGGACTACATCCGCAATCAGGTCCTGACCTCGCTCGATCGGCTCCAGACGGACACCATCGATCTCTTCCAGTTCCACCGACCCGACGACGACACGCCGTACGCAGACTCCGTCGCGACCTTCGCGGAACTCAAAGACGAGGGACTCGTCGACTCGGTCGGCGTCAGCAACGTCTCCGCCGAACTCCTCGATCAGGCCCGCGAACAGGTCGAAATCGAGACCGTCCAGAACCGGTACAACCTGAACGACCGCGGGAGTCGGGAGGTCCTCGAGATCTGTGACGACGAGGGCATCGGCTTCATCCCGTGGGCCCCGATCAACGGCGACGATCTGGACGAACACGGCGACCTCCTCGACGAAATCGCCGACGCACACGATGCCACGCGACGACAGGTCGGGCTGGCGTGGCTGCTCGAGCGCTCGGACGTGATGCTCCCCATCCCGGGCACCTCGGATCCGGACCACCTCGAGTCGAACGTTGCCGCGTCTCACCTCTCACTCAGCGATGACGAGGTACAGCGGTTGACCGAAGCGGCCGACTGATACGGTCTGCTGTAACGATTTACCGGTGCGACCGCGATACGGCCTGCGGTCGCACCGGAACTGACTTACAGCAGTCCGTATGAGTCCCCACACCCGTTTTTCGACTGGAACCGGATCGAACGGACTGGAGTGAAAGCGGCTCGAGTTGACTCGGACCGGCCAGTATCCCTCCAGTTGACACGGGCCGGCTACGATCTCTCGAGTCGGACGGCGATCCGCTGGGAGAGGTCGGTGAGGGAGAACGAGCCACGGATAGCAACGACGGCGGCTCCGACGGCGTCGTAGACGTGATCGACGATCGATCGGTCGTCCGCTCAGATGTCCTCGAGGGCGTTGTCGGAGTACGTCGCCGAGGCGGAGACGAAACCGCCGTCGATGTCGACGGAAACGTCGGATCCAAGACTGCCGAGAACCGACTCGAGTTCGTCGCGTTTTGCATCGTCGATGTCGTCGAAATCGAGCCCCATGTCGGCCGTGCTTTCCGAGTCGGAGATCGTGAGCGAGCCGACGACGCCGTTTGTATCCTCGAGTTCCTCGAATTGGGTATCCTGTTCCGAGCCGTCCGACGACTGCTCGTTCTCGATGTCGAACCCGTCCGGGCTGTAGCCGCCGAACACGACGTGTCCGTTACCACCGGTCGACAGCAGTCGCTTGAAGGTCTCGAATTCGTCGACAGCGCGGGTTCCGTCGCCCTGTTTCGTCTCGATGACTCGCTCGACGTCCGCTTTACTCTCACCCTGGATGATCGCGTTGCCGGAGACCCCCAGTACCGTCTCCTGCTGTCCGTCTCCCGCGGGCTCGTAAAGGGTGTAGCCGCTTACTTCGCTCGTCTGTTCGAACTGGACTTCCGCCCCGTAGTCGTTTTCGGTGGCGGCCGTCACCGTGCTGTCGATTTCGTCGGTGACCACGTCGCCGGTCATGACGGTCGTCTCGTTCGTGATGAGAAGGTCGTCGATCGAGGTGTCGAATTCGTCCTCGTTCGTCTGTTCCTCATCGAAGGTGATGAGGTTGCTCAGCCGCGGGCCCGCCAGGCCGAATCCGGCCGTGAACATGGCGACAAACATCCCGCTCAGCGGGACTCCGATCATCGGGTCTTCGATATCCTCGAGGTTCCCCGAGTCGTCGCTCGAATCGTCCTCTTCGCTGTCGAGGTCGTTGAGCGCCATCATATCGACGTAGCTGACGGTAACCTCGCCGTCGACGGTCGCCACCCACTCGGCATATGCGGCGTGCCAGCCGTGTTTTCGCCGTTCCCGTTACCGTTCCCCGAATCGCTACCGAGACAGCCGGCCGCGGTCGCGGCCAGCGTCGCGCCACTCAGTTGCAATACCCGTCGCCGGTGAATTCGTTGAGACAGGTACGCTCACGCAGGAAGTCTCTCGATATGAAAGGTAGGGATATGATATTTGCCCTGAGGAACCAGTATTGTTGTCGTGACACCGTTGCTCTTTCTTCACGGTTCAGTCCCGCGATTCTCGGTATTGTTCGCCGGAGCAGCGACGCGACTCCGAGCCATCATCTCGCCACCGATACTAATCACGGTGAGTCACCGGCTCGACCAAAGACTGATACATCAGTATGGTTACGTAGCTGTATGGTTGCGCGTGATACTCTCGAGCATAGACGGGCCCGTGTCAACGGCGTCAAACTGCATTATGTGACCGCTGGCGAGGGTCCACCGCTGGTACTGCTCCACGGGTGGCCACAGACGTGGTACGAGTGGCGAGACGTGATTCCGGACTTGGCAGACGAGTACACTGTCATCGCACCGGACCTCCGCGGACTGGGCGACTCCGAGACACCCGTCTCAGGCTACGACAAAGACACCGTCGCGACCGACGTTCGCGAACTGGTCCACGAGCTCGGGTTCGGCGACGACCAGATCGCGCTTGTCGGCCACGACTGGGGGATGCCGACGGCCTACGCCTACGCCGCCCAGTATCGCGACGAAATCCGCGCACTCTGTGTCCTCGAGGCCGGCCTGCCGGGGATCAACGAGGACGAGAAACGCCACCTCTGGCACACCCGCTTTCACGGCGTTCGAGACCTGCCCGAGCGGCTGGTCGCCGGCCGGGAGCGACTGTATCTCGACTGGTTCTACAAAGAAGGGGCGTACGATCCGTCGGCGATCGACGACGAGGCCCGCGACGAGTACGTCCGCTGTTACTCGCAGGCCGGCGGACTGCGGGGCGGGTTCGAGTACTATCGCGCCTACGAGACCGACGCCGAACACAACCGTACCCACGCCGAGGACCCGCTCGAGGTGCCGGTCCTCGCGCTCGGCGGTGCGGCCTCGTTTCGGGACCTTCCGATCCGGGACATGGAGGCTGTCGCGACCGACGTCGAGGGCGAGGTCATCGACCGGGCCGGTCACTGGATTCCCGAGGAACGGCCGGCGTACTTCGTCGATCGGCTGACGGCGTTTCTCGACGACGCCGCGTGACCGATCCTCGAGCCGGTGGCGACCTCGCGTTCAGTACTGTTCTTTGACCCTGTCGATCTGGCAGTCGATGCAGAGATCGTCGGCGAAACAGGCGATGTTGTCGTGGGGGCAATCGTACTCCTCGATGTCGACGGAGAGGCGACGTTTCGCGCGCTCCCATTCGGACTCCCAGTCGTCGATCGCCATCTCCGCGGAGGTGAAGACGACGTTACCGTCCCGGTCGACGATCTTCGCGACCGTGACCGAGCGGTGATTGGCTTTGACGACGTCGATTGCCTCCTGGTACGACACACAGCGGATCTCCTCCCGTCCCGACTGGTCGTCCAGCAGGTGGACGGCGATGGAGCCGTCGTACTCCTCCGTCGGCTCCAGTCCGTGGCTCATATCGTTCACTGTCGGAGTCGGACGACAAAAAGTCCCGCTTTGGGACCGGGGCCGGCTTCTTCTGGGCGGCGCGTTGCCCGGGGGTGATCGAACTGCGGCCGGTCACGATGCGATCGCAGGCGGTCTGGGTTCGATTTGCTGACGACTGCCGCGGCTCACGAGTTTGTTCGCCGGAGCAGCGAGACTGCTCCGAGCCATCGCTCACTCCGTTCGCGATGACGCCACAGAAGGTCCGGGTGCGAGAATCGAACCGTAGCCAGACGGTCGGCCTCACTTCGCTCGGCCGCTGCGACTGGCAGGGTTCGATTTCGCCTTCCGGCTTTTCCGCTCCTCGTGTTACTCGTCGCGAAAAAGTCCGGGTGCGAGAATCGAACCCGCGTCTCAGCCTCCACAAGGCTGAAGGATAACCACTACCCCAACCCGGACACGCTTGCATCTCAACCTACAGCCGGTTGGACTAAAATACGTTACGACTCTGCGATGGAGTGTGGAACTCCGTACCGTGCAATTTCGCCCCGCGTGAGTGGTCCCTGATAGCTCGTCACACTCGAGTCGGTTCGCGACCGAGACGTTTTTCGACCCGTAGCCCCAAGAACGGCCAACGCGTGGCCATCACCGACAAGATCTACGTCAAGAATCACCGCCAGCTCAGTTCCCAACTCGAGACGAACATCCCCAAAGGAGCGTTCAAGGGGGCGACACTCGACATGCTCTTTCAGGGCGAGGGCCTCGAGAAACTCGACGACGCGACCCGCGATCGCGTCCTCGATTTCACGCAGGATTTCCTCGATTGTGGCTGTGACAACAACCCTTACTGTGGCTGTCCCGAGCGGAAGTTCCTCCAGTACCTCCTCGAGTTGCGCGCTCAGGGGCTGGGACCGGACGCGATCGTCGACGTGATGACCGACGACTACATGGTTTATGCCTACTCCGGCGACGTGCTCTCGTTTCTCGACAACGCCGTCCGGACCCTCGAGGCCGCCGAGGGACTCGCCCGCGTTGACGGTGCGGACGAGGCCCACGACGAGATTAGACGGGCGAAGCAGGACCTGGCGCGATAATCGCAATCCTCAGGCTGCTTCCCAGGGCTTGGTCTCGACGTCGACGAACTCGTTGTAGTCGTAGGTCTGGCCGTGGTCGGCGTCCAGAAGGTGACGGTCGATCTCCATCGGTAGCGGACTTGCGATATCCGTCGCGCCGCCCTCGTCGACGCGCTCGCCGAGCGTCTCGAGGACTGCACGGATGGTTCGGACGGCTTCGGCCTGCCGACCGGCTTCGATCCTGTGCTGTACCTCACCGACGAAATCGGTGTAGCTCGTACTCATTGTAGTTGCCCCGTCTGCTCGAGGCTGTGGACTGTTCGACGCAAAAGCGCTAACCGCGGATTCGCAAGCGTCGGCCGTAGTTCGGGCACACGGCGTCGGCCGTGCGGGAGCGGAGACTACCAGCGATGATCCCGCTGCGTACCGGACCCTACCGAGCAACGGACTACAGCCGCTCGGGTGCGAGCGCGTCGATCGTCGTTTCGGCCATCTCGTTCGAGGCCGGTGCGGGAATGACGACGATTGGGTGGTCGATTCTCGTCTCAGCGACGAGCGTCCGGAGTTGGTCGCGCGCCTCGTCGGGCGTCCCGGCAACCCCGAGATCGGCGATCATCTCGTCCGTCACCGCGTTCGCGGCGGCCCGTTTGTCGCCGCCGCGCCAGGCGTCGGCGATTCGGTCTGCCTCCTCGGAGAACTTCGTCGCGACCGCCCGGCGGTAGCCCTCGCCGCTCCCGACGTAGTAGGCGATGTGTCGGCTGAGGGTGTCCCGAGCCTCGCTCGGATCGTCGCTGACCGCCGACGGGACGTACGGCGCGATCGTGATCTCGTCGGGCTCGCGGTCGCGTTCCCGGGCGGCGTCCGCGACCTCCTCGAAGGCCTCGTCGAGCCGTGAAAAGGGAATGTTGTGCGGGATCCAGCCGTCGGCGAGCCGACCGACGACGCGGCGATTCGCCGAACCGAGGCCGGCGTGATAGATCGGCACCGACGCTTCGATCGACGGGAAATCCGCCGCCTCGAGCAGTTCCCCCTCGTAGTCGACCGGCTCGCCGGTCCCCGCGGTAAACTCGCGGATCAGTTCGATCGTCTCGTGGGCGCGCCGGACCGGTCGATCGAACGCCGTTCCGTGGAGCCCCTCGATCGCCGTGGCCGTGCTCGTCCCGAGACCGAGCGTGAAGCGGCCGTCCGAGGCCTCCTCGAGCGAGGCCGCGGTCATCGCGAGGACGGCGGGCGATCGGGAGTAGACGTTCAAGATCGCGGTACCAATCCGAATCTCGTCGGTGCGACAGGCCATCTCGGTCGCCTGCACGACGCCGCTGGCCCCCCAGAGCTCGCCGACCCAGACGGCGTCGTAGCCGCTGTTCTCGGCACGAACGGCGACGTCAGCGAGGTCGTCGTCGCCGAATGCCGTTACCATGAGTCCAACGTTCATGCCCGTCCGATGAACACCCAGCAGCAAAAATTGATGCCCCATCGCGATACGGGACCGGTCGAAATTCGAGGAGCGGGAGTGAATCGAACGGGACGGACGCCGAAACTGCAATCGAGCGCAAGGTTGACCTGTCCGGCCGGTGATCGATTCCTATGATCGATCGGGAAGGGCGTGTCGTCTTCGGCTCACTCCTGGTGTTCGTCGTCGCCGTTGCGGGCTCGATCGTCGTGGAGCAACAGACCGGCGTCGCGCTCCGCGATCGACCGCTGCTCGCATTCCTGGTGTTTGCCGGCATCGGCGTCGCGCTCCCACAACTGTATCTTGCGGTCACGGAAACCGGCCCCCATTCGCGGAGCAGACTTCGCTTTGCCGCCGTCGCGACGGCCGTCTTCGCGGTCGCGTTCGCCGACGACGCGTCGGGAGCGCGCTATCTGTTGATCGCAGCGACCGGCACCGGATCGATCCTCGGGGTACTCTGCTACGAGGCCCTCGAGGGGTATCGCGCCGTCAGCGACGAGGTCACGTTCGACCTGCGCGATCGGTGAGTCACGACCGCGGGAATCAGCAACTGTTAGGGCGTCCGACCGTCTCGACCCACCCATGACCGATCCCGAGGACCTCGCCGAGCGAGTGCGCGACGGCGACCTTCGCATTCACGAACTCGAGGACCACGCCGACTACGACACCGCGGCTCACGCGCGCCGATTGCTCATCGAACGCGAGACGGGAACCGAACTCGAGGCGATCGGGGACTACGCGTTCCCCGCCGAACAGGCCGACCCGAACATCGAGAACATGATCGGCGCGGCGCAGGTGCCGATGGGCGTCGTGGGTCCCGTGGCCGTCAACGGTGAGGAAACCTCACCGAGCTCGCAGAACTCCCCGAGTTCTGCGAACGACGGTGGCGCGGCCGACGGCGAACACTACCTGCCGCTCGCGACGACCGAGGGCGCGCTGCTGGCGTCGGTCAACCGCGGGCTGGGCGTGATCCGCTCCGCCGGCGGGGCCGACGCGCGCGTCACGAAAAACGGGATGACTCGAGCACCGGTCTTTCGCGTGACCGGCGTTGCCGAGGCCGCCGAGACCGTCGAGTGGGTTGAGGCCAATTTCGAGGTGCTCCGGGAGGCTGCCGAGTCCACGACGAGCCACGGCGAGTTGCTCGACGTCGAGCCCTACGTCGTCGGCGACTCGGTCTTTCTGCGCTTTGCCTACGACACCAAGGACGCGATGGGAATGAACATGGCCACGATCGCCACCGGCGAGGCCTGCGAAGTCGTCGAGAGCGAGACGCCCGCCTCGCTCGTCGCGCTCTCGGGAAACCTCTGCTCGGACAAGAAACCCGCCGCCATCAACGCCGTCGAGGGCAGAGGCCGCTCCGTGACCGCCGACGTCGTCGTCCCCGGCGAACTCGTCGAGGAGCGCCTCCACACGACCGCGGACGCCATCGCCGAGGCCAACACCCGCAAGAACCTGATCGGCAGCGCCAAAGCGGGCAGCCTGGGGTTCAACGCCCACGCCGCCAACGTGGTCGGCGCGGCCTTCCTCGCGACCGGCCAGGACGAGGCCCAGGTCGTCGAAGCCGCGAACACGATCACCACGATGGACGCCCGCGAGCGCGAGGACGGTACCACCGATCTCTACGCCAGCGTCTCGCTGGCTTCCCTCGAGGTCGGAACCGTCGGCGGGGGCACGAAACTCCCCACCCAGGCCGAAGCGCTCGACATCCTCGGCCTCCGGGGTGGCGGCGATCCAGCGGGGTCGAACGCCGACGCGCTCGCCGAGATCATCGCCGTCGGCGCGCTGGCCGGGGAACTCTCACTGCTGGCGGCGCTCGCTTCGCGACACCTCGCGAGCGCGCACGAGGATCTGGGTCGATAGCGCTCGAGCGGGGACGGGTCACCGAAGGAATGCTCGATCGAGTACGGAGTCGGCCGGGGATCGAGTACTGAAGTCACTCATTCGCCGTCGACTATACGGAATCCTGCGTCGCACCCGTCTCGGTGTCGCCCTCGTCCGGACCGTGTCGAACCGTCCTGATCGCGATGTAGCACCCGGATAGACCGAGTAACACCAGTCCAAGGACGATCTGTATCCCCGTCGTCCCTAGCAGAACGAGCAGCCAGCCGACGGCGGCACCCCCGTGCCCGAGGGTGAGATCGTATCGTCCGACGCTCGCGTGGACGACGGCGAGAACGGCGAACGTCGCCGCGAAGACCCACGTCGTCGCGACCGTCGCGTCGACCCCGACGATCGTTTCGTTGACGATCGTTCCGTAAATGAGTAGCCCGATCGCAGCCAGGAGTCCCGCACCGATGATGCGCCCCTGGAGACCGGTCGTCGCTGTCATACCGACTTGCGTCGCCGGACGGGGAAAGCCGTGGCGGTACGGTCGCGGCGCGTACGACGGGAAAAACGGCCGCTGCGAGCCTACAGCAGGCGATACTGACCGCGACTCTCGCTGACGACTCCGCGTCGGGCGAGTTTCTCGAGCGCCTCTCGAACGTACTCGGCCGAAACGCCGCGCTCACCCGCGTACGCGACGACCTCTTCCTCGGTCGGCTGTTCGAGGTCCTCGAGCGCCCCCTTGACGATCTCCTGCTTGCTGCCGCTGCGGGTGGACCCGCGCGGATCACGGTCGCCGGCCGCCTCGACTTCCTCCACATCCAGTCCTGATCCCTCGAGGTACTCCTCGTCGTCGACGACGCCGTCCGCCACGTCGTCCTCGAGGTCGGCGAAGGAGTCGAGTTTCGCGAAGGCTTCGCCCTCCCCCTGCCGGTTCGCGAGCATCGAGGCCCGGACATCGCGGGCGTGGGCGGCGTCGTCGGTTTCGACGAACTTCTTGCGCTTTTCGTAGGCTTTCCGCGAGCCACAGCGGGGACACTGGGTCGTCTCGGAGCGCCCCTCGATGATCCAGAGGTTCGAACACTCGCTACAGCCGACGACGGCGTACATAGCAGACAGTGGGCCGCCCCGACAGTTCAACGTTCGGCAACCGGAGCGGAAGTGAACGGCCGGGGCACCGGCGGAACTATTAGGCACTCGGGCCCCGCTTGAGGCGTATGGAACGCGTTTCCCTGACCGATCTCGAGCCATCGGAAGCCGCCGACGGCGTCCACCTGGCGCTGATGGCCGGCACCGACTCGATGAACGTCCAGCACTTCGAGATCGAGCCCGGTGCAGTTGTCGAGGAGCACAGCCATCCCCACGAACAGACCGGCTTCCTGTACGAGGGAGAGTTGACGTTCGTCACCGACGGCGAGGAGGTCGTCTGCGGTCCCGGCGACTCCTACGCGATTCCGGGCGAGCAGCCCCACGCGGCCGAGAATCGCGGCGACGAGACGGTCCGCGGCGTCGACATCTTCAGTCCGCCGCGGGAGAACCCGAGCTGGCAGGCGGAGTGAGTACGCGACGCAGAGAAAGTGAATTCGGCTGGCCGCCACCGATGAATACCACGGAGTTATATATCTCAGTTCGCAAGAGAGGCCGATGGCAACGGAGCAGCAGACGGCCGGAGTGGGGCGAATCAGAATGGTACTCGATCGATTGGGCCCGACGTGGCTCGCCGGCGCGATCGCGGCGGGACCGGCGACGATGGCCAGTCTGCTCGTTGCGGGTGCGAGCTTCGGGTACGCGCTGCTATGGGTCGTCGTTCTATCGGCCGTCTTGGGCACCGTCGGACAGTATCTCGCGATGCGGCTGGGGCTGCTCACCGAAGCGGGGGTCGTCGCGGTCGTCGAGCGCCACCTCGGCTCGTCGTGGGCCTGGGTGCTCGTAGTCGACGTCGTGCTGGCCGCGGGGCTCGCCCAGCTCGTTATCATGAAGACGCTGGCGGGCGTGAGCGCGACGATCGTCGGAAGCGCGGGAGTCGGTACCGCCGCGCTGACCGATCCGCGATTCTGGGGCGTGCTCTGGGCGGTGATCCTCGCACTGGGGCTCGCGGGCGGTGGCTATCGGCTCGCGGAGGTCGGAGCCAAGCTCCTCGTCTCGATCGTCGTCGTCGCGTTCGTCGCGAGCGCGTTCGTCGTCCCGATCGATCCGGTCGCGGCAGCGAACGGCCTGAAACCCGCGATTCCGGCCGGCGTCGACGGGGCGCTCGTCGCCGCGGGGATCCTCGGTGGCGCGGTCCACATCACGCTGCTGACGATGCAGAGCTATACGATGCGCGCCCGCGGCTGGACCGCCCGCGACGCTGACATCGCGACGTTCGACGTCGTCAGTTCGATGCTTGTCGCCTTCGGGATCTTCAGCCTCGGCGTCTTTCTCGTCGCGGCGAGCGTCCTCCCCTCGGCCGGCGTCGATCCGGCGACGATCGATGGGGTGGGAGCCGCCCAGACGCTCGGTCCGATCGCCGGCGAGTACGCCACGTGGCTGTTCCTCGCCGGCCTCCTCGGTGCGGCGGTCTCGACCCTCGGCGGCAACACGATCGTCCCGCCGTACCTCCTTGCCGACAAACTCGGCTGGGAGCAGTCCGTCACCGACGGCCGATACCGGGCCGCCATCGTCGCCGTTGCGCTCGCTTCGGCCGTCGGCGCGTTCCTCGAGGGAGCGTTCTTCCAGTTGCTCGTCCTCACGCTGGCGTTTGGACTCGTCGGCACGCCCTTCGCCATCGCGGTGATCCTCTACTTGCTGAACGATCCCGCGGTCGTCCCCGAAACGAACTCGCTGCCGGCGAACCTCGGCGGCCTCGCGCTGTTCGTCGTCGCGATCGTCCTCGCCGGCGAGTTCGTCCTCGCGGAACTCGAGACGGTCACGGAACCGGCGTCGGCGTTCGTCGTCGCGTTCGCCGCGGCGATGGTGCTGGTACTCGTCGGACTGGCCGGGCGATTCGTCCGAGATCGGACCGATAGCACTTGAAATGGGAACGGTCGACCGGCGAAACCGATAGACGCGAGCCGTTACAGCAAGAGGGCAGAAACTAGCGCGAAGAAGACGAGCAGTCCGCTGCCGGTAACGGCGAGCGCGATTGCAAGCGGGAAGAGGAGACGACCCGCTTTCTGTACCATCGGTACCGTCGACGCGACCGCGTTCAGGGGGCGATGAATGACCTGGACCATAGCATCGATGGCCACACGCTGGCCCTTGAAGCTCAGTCAGACGCTCGAAAGACACCGATTTCGACGGTGATCAGTTCAGCCGACCACGGGTGGCGCTCACGCGCTATACTCCTGTGTCGGCAGCTCCGACTATTCGTTCGCGATCTCGTCCGCAAGGAGCGGACCGGCGAACTGTCCCGACTCGAGTGACGGTCTCGAGGGGTTCGACGACTAATCACACTAGCGACTTTCGCATCTCGACGTGGGGGATTCCGGCTTCCTCGAACTCGTCCCCGCGTCGGTCGTAGCCAAGACTCCGATAGAAGGCGGCGGCTCGCGTCTGCGAGTGCAATTTCAGCGTCGTGAAGCCAAGCGCGTCGGCTCGCTCCTCGAGGACCTGCAGCAGCGCACGGCCGACGCCTTCCTCCCGTCGCGACTCGAGGACAGCGACGCGTTCGACCTTGCCGACGTCCGCCTCGTACTCGCGCAGTCGCGCTGCGCCGATCGGTTCGTCGCCGTCGTAGGCGACGAAGTGAGTGGCCGTCTCGTCGTGCTCGTCGTACTCCAGTTCTTCGTCGACGCCCTGCTCCGCGACGAACACCTCGCGACGGACCGCGAAGGCGTCCTCGCGCTCGTGATCGGTGTCGACGACGTGCACGTCGAGATCCTCCATGAGGCGGACGTAGCCGCTCCGACAGTGAAACTATTACGCTCCGTCGAGCCGGATCCGTTCCCGGTCGGATTCTTCGCCGGGGCCGTCGACATCGCTAAGCGCCACGCGACGAACCGGCCAGTGCGTTCCCAGTCCCCGTTCGCGCCGGCGGAGCCCACTTACGGACGGCTGTTGCCGTTCCACCTCTCCGGGGATGGCGATCGCGCTCTCGAGCGATCAGCCGGTGATTGCCCGACTCAGCCGAAAAACATCCCTCCCGTTCTGCCGGGTCTCGTGTCGTCGTCGCTGCCGTCCGATTCGTCCTCGTCGACCGCCCGTTCGCTCGCCTCGAGGGAATCCGCGAGTTCGTCCGCGTAGATGGCGACGACTGTACGGGTTTCGTCGTCCTGAATCGCAAACGCTCGGACGATGTAGTCGGGAACGTTCTCCGATTGGTCGAGCGTTTCGGCGTACCTGGCGATCTCTCGCAGTTCCTCGATCGAGTGGTCGGCAAACCGTTCGACGATGAAGTCCGGAACCGTGTCGTGGGGTGATGGTGTGGGTGGCATGCACACCTGATCGAACCCAGTATACAAAAGATTCGCTGATTATTCATACTATTTGAATTTTACATAAACGGGAGTATACGGGTAAAAACGCAAATTAGTCCGCGGTGAGGGCTCGAAGCGGGATTGTGTGCCATTCGCATTCGAGGACCCCGGAAACCGCGACGGTTGCGGACACCAAATCGACCGTCCATCCGTCGTCGCCCGACGGATACTCTCACGTGAATAAAACAGTGCTGGCCATATCTGCGACCGGAGAACCGCGAGAATGCGAGAACTGCCCTCCAAAGCGTTCGTGAGAGCGTCAGAACGCTGCGCGTTCTGTGCGCCCGGCAAACGCTCTACGAGAGCTGCTCGATGGTGTCGACGATCTCGTCGGTGTACTCGCTGGTGGCGAGTTTCTCGGCGTCCTCGAGCTGGCGCTCGAGGTCGTAGGTGACCTTGCCCGAGGAGATGGTCTCCTCGACGGCGTCGCGAATCAGGTCCGAAGCGTCGTCCCAGCCGAGGTAGTCGAACATGAGACGGCCGGAGAGGATCATCGCGGTCGGGTTTGCCATGTCCTGGCCGGCGCGCTTGGGCGCGGAGCCGTGGACCGGTTCCGCGAGCATGCGACCCGTGCCGAAGTTACCGCCGGGTGCGATACCGAGACCGCCGATCTGGGCGCCGGCGGCGTCGGAGAGGTAGTCACCGTTGAGGTTCGGCATCGCGAGGATGTCGAACTCGTCGGTGCGCAGCTGCATCCACTGGAGCATCGCGTCGGCGAGGCGCTCCTCGACCATGACGGCGTCCTCGGGGATGTCGACCTCGTCCTGGGTCTCCCACAGGGAGTCGGGCGCGGCGAAGACCTCCTCGTCGGGGTACTCCTCCTCGGCGACTTCCATCCCCCAGTCACCGAACTGTCCCTCGGTGAACTTCATGATGTTCCCCTTGTGGACGAGCGTGACCTTGTCGCGGTCGTTCTCGATGGCGTAGTCGATGGCCTCGCGGACGAGGCGCTTGCTCCCCTTCTCGGAGATCGGCTTCAGACCGAGGCCGATGTCTCCCTCGTGCATGATGCCGTCGAAGTCCATCTCTTCTTCGACGAAATCCCGAACTTTTTCGGAGTCGTCGGTGCCGGCCTCCCACTCGATGCCGGCGTAGACGTCTTCGGTGTTCTCCCGGAACGTCACCATGTCCATCTCCTCGGGCGCCTTCATCGGTGACGGGACGCCGTCGAGGTAGTAGGTCGGCCGAACGTTCGCGTACAGGTCCAGCGTCTGTCGAAGGGCGACGTTGAGCGATCGGAAGCCGGAACCGACGGGCGTCGTCAGCGGCCCCTTGATCGCGACGCGGTGTTCTCTGATCGCCTCGACGGTCTCGTCGGGCAGGTTCTCGCTGTACTTTTCCTGGGCGCTCTCGCCGGCGTAGACGCGCATCCAGCTGATGCTCCGACCGGTCGCTTCCGCGGCGGCTTCAAGAACCTTCTGTGCGGCGGGTCCGACGTCTTTCCCGATGCCGTCGCCGTGGATAATCGGGATAATCGGATTGTCGGGCACCTCGATCTCGCCCTCGGTACCCTCCTTCAGCGTAATCTGCTCCCCCTCGTCGGGGACCTCGATCTTGTCGTAGCTCATTTCGTCTATACGGTTCTCCGATGGGGGTAAAAGGTCTACCATTTCCATCGCGGGCCGGCAAAAATTGAACGATACCCATTCGTCTTCCCACTCCGATACTGGTAATAGAGCGGCGGGAAACGGCTACAGCTGTTAAAATTCGCTGTCGCGTACTATCCAAAAACCAATCAAATGAAGGGGACGTTCGGCGTAAAACCAACACTTTCCAGTGCGTGCGTCCGTCGCGGGACAGTCCGCGGAAACTGCCTGTGATCGCCGCCGCGAGACCGGTGGATCCACCCGCCGGGGAACTCGTTCGTGCCGTCGGTCTCGCGGCGGTGATCACGGGCTCCGAGCCGGTCGCGGCGTGCCAGTGACGACCCGCTCGGTTCGTGGCGTCTCTCACGCCAGATAGACTCGAGACCCGCGCGGGCATAACCCGTGGCGACCGTTTCACGGTCCCCGCTGGCGATACGCGTGATTTCTTCCGCAAACGGTTGGGACAGGGAGACGTTCGCTCGCAGTCCGATTCTGACCGACGCAGTTCGCGCCGTATTTCGACGATCGTCGTGAGGTGGATTTATTATTGACGTACTCGTGGGTCGACGTATGCTCCGACCGCCACAGTACGCTGCGCGCCGGTGTCCAAGCTGTACCGCGACACTGTCGAACGTCCAGGGCGTCGTCACCTGTTCCGATTGCCAGTGGGTCGATATCGACCGTGGGCACCACCGCTTCCGCGAGCGGACGAGTCAGTGAACGCCGTCGGGCGACGGAGAGACGGAACCTCTTTTTGTCGACCGGTACAACCCCGGTGCATGGCCGAATCCGAGGTGGACCTCGAGTCCGAGCAGTACGAGAAACACCGCGAAGCGGGGGCGATCCTCGCGCAGGTGCGCGAAGAAACAGCAGAACGCGTCGAGGTCGGCGCGAGCCACCTCGAGGTCGCCGAGTGGGCAGAGGAGCGGATCCGGGAACTCGGCGGTCAACCCGCGTTCCCCGTCAACATCTCCGTCGACGAGGAGGCGGCCCACGCGACGCCGTCGATCGACGACGAGACGACCTTCGGCGAGGAGATGATCAACCTCGATATCGGCGTTCATATTGACGGCTGGTTGGCCGACACCGCGATCACCGTCGACCTCTCGGGCAACCCCGAACTGGCCGAGGCCTCCGAGCAGGCCCTCGAGGCCGCCCTCGACATCGTCGAGCCCGGCGTCGATACCGGCGAGATCGGGGCGGAGATCGAAGACGTGATCGACGGCTACGGCTACAACCCCGTCGTCAACCTGACCGGTCACGGACTCGGCCACTGGGAACAACACACCAGCCCGAACATTCCGAATCGCGCCGTCTCGCAGGGAACGACGCTCGAAGTCGGCGATGTCGTCGCGATCGAGCCGTTCGCGACCGACGGCGGCGGCAAGGTCACCGAAGGTGGAAGCGAGGAAATCTTCTCGCTCGAGCGCGAGGGGACCGTCCGAAACCGGCAGGCGCGCGATGCGCTCGAACAGATCACGGAGGAGTTCCGAACGCTGCCGTTCGCGACGCGGTGGCTCGAGACGGATCGCGCGGAGATGGCGCTGCGCCGACTCAAACGCAACGACATCGTCCACGGTTACCCCGTTCTCAAGGAAGACGACGGGTACCTCGTCAGCCAGAAGGAGCACACGATCATCGTCACCGAAGACGGCTGCGAAGTCACGACGGCAGAGTAATTCCGTTCTACCACGGCATCGGGAATTCCGATCGGTAATCTGAACCCCGACCGAAAACGCCGCGTCGGATGAATAGAGAACGCAGGAGACCGGGTAACGAGATCGGATCGTCTGCTCGAGATACGACGGGTGTCGTCGGTGACAGTACGCCGTCTCAGGCGTTGTTCATCCGTTGACTCGATCGATTCCCGCACCGCTGGCATTCGCGGACGCGGTACGGTTCGCGGGAGAACTGGGCGTTCTCTTTCTTGAGGCTCTCGGTCCTGATCTGGACGGACACTTCGTGGAGGGTTTCTAGCTCACAGGCGTCGCAGTGCTCGGTCATCCCGTTGAAGGAGTCGTTAGTCGTTGCCATTATCGGATTAGTTGTCGTAGCCCCGTCTTAAACCCATCCTTCATTTTGAAGTCTGAGTCGTAAAAATCGCAAGACGGCATTAACTTCTTTGAATGAACGACTCAGACGTCCCGATATCGTTTAGAATCGTTTCTCACCTCGTTATAGCGGTATTATGCCCTATTGTACCATACAGCAACGGGGGTGTCTCCCGATGCGATCGACGCGAGAGCGCGGACTGAAACGCTTTAGGCGCGCCTCGAGTGGCATCGAATATGGAACAGGTGTTTGCACCGTGGCGGATCGAGTGGATCAGACGCGACGACAAGAACCCCGATATCGAGGATTGCGTGTTCTGTGAACTGCCCGAGTGGGAATCCGATCGGGAGAACCTGCTCGTCGCGCGAAGCGAGCACGCGTTCGTCATGCTGAACAACTATCCGTACAATCCGGGACACCTGATGGTCATCCCATACGTCCACACCGGCGATTACACCGCTCTCGACGACGATGTCCTGCTCGATCACGCTCGCCTGAAACAGCGCACGTTCGACGCACTCGAGGCCGCACTCGAGCCGGACGGGTTCAACGCCGGCTTGAACCTCGGCGACGGAGCTGGCGGCTCGATCGACGACCACCTGCACACCCACATCGTTCCGCGGTGGCAGGGAGACACCAACTTCATGCCGGTCCTGAGCGATACCACGGTGATCGTCGAAGCGCTCGAGGCTACCTACGAGCACGTCCACGACGCGTTCGCCGCCCAGGACGGGGCGACCGTTGCCGGCGAGGACAGCGCCGTCGTCTTCGAGTAGTGGTTGTCGCCGTTAGTACCGTCGCGTCGCCCGATCCCGGCCGCCGGTGCGACTGCCGTCCCAATCCTTGTGCGAGTTCCCGTCGAACGCCGGACGCGTGTCCGAACTGACCCGGCTCGAGGAACTGATCGCGGTGTCTCTCTCCCTGCTCGACAACGTTGTGACCGTTTTGGTGACGGTTGCGCTGGTGTACGTGATCGGTCGGTTCGCCGTTCAGCCACTCGTGAGTACCGCGTTGCGGTATCGAGGCACCGAACGGACGCTTCAGAGGGCCTCGAGAGTACCGAGCGGAGCGGGTCCGGACTCGGGCGGTCCGTCGCTATCTGTGTTTGGGCGCACCCGCATGGCTGTTCGCGGGTGCGCGAGAACCGACATAGACGCGAGTCCGTCTCAGGCGTGGGTCGTCTCGAGGTAGTCGAGAATCCGCTCCGATTCGGCCATCGTCACGCCGTACTCCTCGTCGACGACGACGGGGACCTGGCGCTGGCCCGAGATGCGCTTGACCTCATCGCGCTTCGAGTGCAGCCCCTCGACCCAGACGCTGTCGTAGTCAATCTCGAGTTCCTCGAGGCGGTCGGTGACCAGTTCGCAGTACGGGCAGCCTTCCAACTGGTAGAGCGTGAGCATGGGTACCAATTGTACCCGATCACTGATAAGGGTACGCCGAACAGCGGTGACGCTCCCCCGCTCGGGTCGCTCTCGGAGCGGAGTTTTTTCTCCCCGCGCGAGAGTACTCGGGTATGCCACCGATCGAGGGCGAGACCGCTCCGGACTTCGAGGCGCTTCTCTGCGACGGTGAAACGTTCCGCTCGACGACGCTTGCCGACGCGCTCGACGATCGCGGCGGCGTCTTGGTCTCGACCGGCTTCGCGTTCAGCGCCATCGCACAGAACTGGTGGAAACAGTTCGTTCGCGCCGGCTGGGGCGAATTCGACGACGTGTCGGTCCTCGGCGTGAGCCGCGACGGCCCCTACGCGCAAAACGAGTTTCTCCGCTGGCTGGACGAGCCGGACTTTCGCTTTTTCGCCGACGTAAACGGTGAGATCGGCGACTCGCTCGATTTGCTCGCCGACCGCGATCACATGGCGAACGTCTCGACCCCGTGGCGCTCTGCGTTCGTCCTCGATCCGGAGCGCGAGGTACAGTACGCCTTTGTTGCGGACGACTGGATCTCGCCGCTCCCCCGCGAGGAAATCGAGACCGCGGTCACGAACCTCTGAGTGTCCGACTGCCACACATCGCAGCGGTCAGGGCTCACAGTAGAGGGTCTTCCCGTGTTGGGCGCACTCGATCCGCAGCGGATCGTCGTACGTTACCGACACGTGGTCGATCGCCTGGACGTAATGGGCGGGTAGCCCGCCCTTCGATCGCTCGTTGAGCTGCCGGATCAGTCCCGCCTCGTGGAGGTTTTCGACCTTCCGGTAGGCCGTCGATTGGGGGAGTTCGAGCGCGTCGGCGATCTCGGACACCGTCGTCGGCTCCTCGACGGCCAGGTACACCGCTCGAGCGTCATCTTCGGAGAGTAACTCGATGATTCTGGTCGGATTACATCCGAGTTCTCCGTCCCGTTCGGCGCGCGGACACAGCGTTGGCTCCTCGACTGTGTTGCTCATACCTTACAATTCAGCCCGAATGGGAGTAGAGTCGTCCGTTGATTCCCGAAAACTGGTTTCCGCCGTGCGTTTGAAGACCCTCGAGAGCGAGTCGAACCCGCCCGGCCGGGAGCGGGCGGCCGACGCCTAGATCGGCGTCCCGAAGGCGTACATCGTCTCGTGTGCCGTTACCTCGAGGTCGACGAAATCGCCGGGTTCGAGGCCGTAGTCGCTCGCGTGCTGCACGATGAGCTGCCGGTAGGCCGAGTCGCGACACTTGACGGAGTCGGCGGTGCCCTGCTCGACGACGAGAACGTCTTCGCGCGTCTCGCCGACCATGTCGGCGTAGGCGTCGGCGACGATGTCGCGCTTGACCGCACTCATCTCCTTCGAGCGCTCCTTTTTGACCGTGCCGCCCAGTCCCTTCAATTCGGCGGCGTCGGTGCCGGGCCGCTTCGAGAAGCGGGTGACGTTGATCTTCTCCGGACGCGTCTCGCGGAGCAGTGCCATCGACTGTGCGTGGTCGTGGTCGGTCTCGGTCGGGAAGCCGACGATGAAGTCCGTCGACAGCGTCCAGTAGTCGAGAGTTTCGTCGAAGGTTTCGACGACCTCCAGATACTCTTCGACCTGGTGCTGGCGTCGCATGTCTCCCAGCACGTCGTCGCTCCCGGACTGAACGGGCGCGTGGAGGAAATCGTACAGCTCCTCGTTCGCGGCGAAGACGTCGGCCAACTCCTCGCGGATGCCGTGGACGCCCTTCGGATTGGCCATCCCCACGCGGACGCGGAAGTCACCCTCGATCTCGCAGATCTCCTCGAGCAGGCGGTGGAGCTTTCGCTCGCCCTCGTCCCAGCCGTAGACGCCGGTGTCCTGGCCCGTAATTCTGATCTCCTTTGCGCCGGCGTGGATCAGCGCACGGGCTTTTTCGACGTTTTCCTCGATCGGCGGCGAGTCGATCTTGCCAGTGGCCTGCTTGGTGATACAGTACGAGCAGTCGGACATGCACCCGCGCGCGATGGGGAGGATACCGACGACGCCGTCGAGGATGGGTTCTGCGTCGGGGGTCGTCGTCGGGCACTCGCCGTTGGTGACGGCCTCGGGTACCTCGTCCCAGTGGAGGACCTGACCGTCGACGCCGGCCTGTGCGAACTCCTCACCCTGCGCGAGGGCCATACAGCCCGTGATGAAGAGGTCGGCCGTCTCGTCGGCCAGTTCTTCGGCCCGCCGGAGCATATTGCGCTCGGTCTTTTCGACGACGGTGCAGGTGTTGAGGATGGCGACATCGGCTTCGCCCGGACCGTCGACCTGGTAATGGCCCGCGTCGCGGAGACGTCGCTCGATCTCGCGACTCTCCCCGCGGTTCGACGTACACCCGTACGTTTCGATGTGATACCGGGCCATTCGTCTCGTCACATCGTCGGGTGCGGGACGCCAAAAGCCCGACGGATCCCGACCGCTCGCAGCGACGGCGAACCGGCGTCACTCGTCGGGCGCTCGAGAATCGGTTTCGGTCGTCGGGCCGCTTCGATAGACCGCGTAGAGGACCAGCACGGCTATCAGGAAATCGAAGCCGTGTTCGACGAGGTGGTGGACCGTCATGGGGACGAGTCCGAGGACGGTTCCCAGTCCGGTCACCGACCGAACGACCAGCACGCCGAGCACGACGGTGATCAGGGAGTATCGGGTCGTCCGGCGCCGAGAATAGGCGACGAGCCCAACGACGAACAGCGCCGTCGTACCGATCACCGCGAGGACGATGACGGCGACCAGGACGGGCGCGAGCTGTGGATCGAGCCACTCGTCGGCGAACGACATTGCGAGCACCATGCGATCGATACCTGTAATCGGGCGGACACCCACCTATTCGCTTCGGTCCCTGTCCCGATCTAGTAGCCACTGCAAGTCACTGCACACCTGATCGCACGATGGGAGCGCGGTTCGGAGCGAACGCGGTTCGGAGCGAACGGAGTGAGCGAGAACCGCGGGAACGCGAACGGCGAGCAAAGCGAGCCGTGAGCGAACGAAGTGAGCGAGAACCGCGGGAATGCGAACGGCGAGCAAAGCGAGCCGTGAGCGAACACAGTGAGCGACCACCGTAAGCGAGAACCGCGGACTGTGCGACCAGTGTGTGAATAGCTGCAGTTGGTACTATAGTAGCCCCTCCTCGCTCGAGTCGTCGGACCCGTTCTCGACCATCGTTGCGCTTTCGAGGCCGCGAGCGATCGGTTCTCGAGGAATGGGAACGCGGGAGGCCCGTTATGTCGACCGTGGCGCTAGGCGATGGTACGGCCGACAGGAGGGAAATCACAGCACCGATGACAGAGACACGACAGGAAATCCACGCCCACGTCCGCGCCAACGCTGGCGTTCACTTCAACGAACTCGTCAGGGAGTCGGCGTTCGCGCCGGGGCAGGTCCAGTACCACGTCCGTCGACTGCTCGAGGACGACCGACTCGTTCGCGAGGAGTGGTACGGCCGGACGCACTACTACCCGCCGTCGTACGACGCGTGGGAGCGGACCGCGCTGGCGCTGTTCCGCCGGGAAACCACCCGCGAGATCGTCACCCACCTGATCGAACGCGAACCCGCCGCGCCCGCCGATGTCGCCGATGCACTCGGTGTCGCCCGCAGTACGCTCGAGTATCACCTCGATCGGCTGGTCGACCACGAGATCGTCGACAAGCGATACGACGAGCAAAATCGCGTCGTCCTCACGCTCGCAGATCCCGATACGACCGGCCGGCTATTGACGACGGTGACGCCGACGGTACCCGATCGGCTCATCGATCGGTTCACGCGGCTCGTCGACGAGTTACTTGCGGGCACCGATGAGACACAGTAGCCGCCGCTCCGGCTGCTACCGCGGTTATAGTCTAAACTGAAACGGTTTCCACACCGATCGCACAGTCCGCGGTTCTCGCTCACTCCGTTCGCTCACGGCTCGCTTTGCTCGCCGTTCGCATCCCCGCGGTTCTCGCTCACTTCGTTCGCTCCGAACCGCGCTCGCTCCGAACCGCGCTCGCTCCGAACCGCGCTCGCTCCGAACCGCGCTCGCGTCGTGCGATCGGGTGTACAGGACTGTCAGTGGTTCCTAGAGCTGTCGTTTCGACAGTCACTGCATTCCGTGGGCGCCCTCGAGTGAGTTGTAGTGGTCCCTCATCACGTCCAGTGTCGCCATCAGCGCGCCGAGGACGACAGGACCGTAGAACAGCCCCATGATGCCGAAGGCGTAGACGCCGCCGAGGACGCCGAGGATGATGACGGCGGGGTTGAGATCGGCGTAGCGGTCGACGAGGAGCGGACGGAGGTAGTCGTCCGAGAGGCCGACGACGACCGTGCTGTAGGCGAAAAGCGCCACGGCGAGCAACGGCTCGCCCGTCAGGAAGAGGAAGAGCACGGCCGGCCCCCACACCAGGAACGACCCGACCAGCGGGATCAACGAGAGGATGATCATGACGACCGTCCAGAACACGGCGTTTGGCACACCGGTCGCGAACAGCCCCAGCCCGGCGATGGACCCCTGAATGATCGCGATCAGGACGTGGCCCGCGAGGACAGCCCACATCACCGCGTCCAGCTCTCGGTAGAAGTCGTCTTGGGCCTCGTCCGGGAGCGGCGTCAACTCCCGGATCCAGGCGAGTAGGCTGCCCCCGTCCTTGAGCAGGTAGTAAAGCAGGAAAATCGCGAGTCCGAGCCCGACGAGGGTGTGCGTCAGCGCACTGAACCACGCGGTCGACTGCTCGAGGGCTATCCCGCCGATGCTCTGCGCGGAGTCGGCCAGCGTGGACGTGATATCGACGCTCACGCCCGTTTGTTCCTCGATGAGTCGCTCGAGTTCGGCCGTCTGGAACGAGTCGGAATCGGTGTTTTCGATGAGCCGCCGGGCGTCGCTGGCGACGACCACGACGATGATGACGAGCGGGACGATGACGACTGCGACCGCCAGCAGGACGAGCGCGAAGGCGGCGACCGGCGGCGAGACCCGCCGCTCGAGGCGTCCCTGAACCGGATAGAGGATGTAGGCGACGAGAAGGGCCCCGAGGATGTACTGGAGGAACGGTAGCGCGAGCAACAGCGAGAGGTACGCGAAGAGCCCGACGATGACCAGGAGAAATCCCTTGCTGAGATTCACGGTCATTATTTCGACCGTTATCGAAATAAAACCACGGCTTGAACGTATCTTCAGTCAGGACTGTCGCATAGAGCCGTCACACGGCTTCAAGGGCCTGGTTGGTGAACCCCCGCACGAATGCCGACTCAGCTCGATCCCCTCTCGCTCTCGGCCGATCTCCTCTATGCGGTCAAAACGGAGGGCGACGCCGATCCGTTTCGGGAGCGCCTCGCAACACTCGAGCGGTCGCAACTGGACCGAGCGCTGTCCAATCGCGAGGGCAAACTGGCCTTCTGGCTCAACTGTTACAACGCGTACGCCCAGCTCCTGCTGGAGGAAGAGGCGGACGACGACCTGTTCGAGGGCGGGTTGCTCGATCAGTGGAAGTTCTTCGCGCGCGATCAGGTCCCCGTCAGCGGGGTCTGGCTGAGTCTCAACGACATCGAACACGGGCTGCTCCGGAGTTCAAAGCTGCCGTGGGGCCTCGGCTACGTCCCGCGGCCGTTTCCCACGGCATTCGAGCGCCAGTTCCGCCTTGCGGAGTGCGATCCGCGGATCCACTTCGCGCTGAGCCACGGCGACGATCACTGCCCCCCGATCGCAATCTACTCGCCACGAGACGTCGACGAGGAACTCGATATCGCCATCGAGTGGTTCCTCGAGGAGAACGCCACCTACGATTCCGAGGACGCTACTGCGACGGTCCCGCGGCTCTTCCGGCGGTATCGAGGTGATTTCGGGGGGACCAGCGGTATCGTCGCGTTCCTCCGAGAATACAACGCCGTCCCGCCCGATGTGACCCCGTCGCTCGAGTACGAGCGCATCGACTGGTCGGCGGACCTCGACGTCGACATGGACGGCGACAGCGACGACGTCCGGCGGTAGTTCCTCGCCTCATACGGACTGCTGTCAGTCAGTTCCGGAGCAACCGCGAACCGTTCTGCGGTCTCCGGCAAACCGTTACACCAGACCGTCTCAATCACGCCGCTGGATCGTGGCGGACGGTGCGCTGCGCATGACGCTTCGGGCCGCCCGTTCGGCGTTGGACCGGGAGAAGTAGCCTTCGCCGCTGTCGGCGACGATGTTGCCGTTCCAGTGGACGAGCCGCCAGCGCCACTGGCCCGCCTTGTCCTCGTAGATCTCGAACCGACTGGTCCGCTCGGAGCTCCCCGTCCGATCGGTAGCCACTGTCTCCTCGGCAGGTCCCGCCCCTTCGGTCGTCGCGTTCGTCTCCGACGTCATGTCTGTCTCCGCCGTTACGTCCGTCTCCGCTGTCGCCGTTGCTCCCTCGGCGTCGCCATCTTCCGAACTGGCTCCGTCCCGGTCGGCGACTCCCTCGAGGGGCATCACCGCCGTCCCCGGATCGGCGTCCGCAGCCGCCGGTCGATCGCGACCCTCGGCGGTATCGCGGGCGTCGCGGTCGGTAATCCGAAGGCTCGAGTCGTTGGGGTCGTCCCACTCGATCTCGAGTTCCAGTTCGGCGATCGGCGGCTCCACGTTGGACTCGCGTTCGGTTTCGAATGCGGCAACGACGCGCTGTGGAACCGCGATATCGACGCTCCGCTCGTCGCCGTCCAGCCGGAGCGATCGCCCCGACTCGAAGGCGGTCGCGAACTCGCGGAAGACGGCGGCGAGGTCCGCGCGGTCGTACGCCTGCTCGAGTTCGAATATCGCTGCCCCGCCCGTTTCCGATTCGTCCGGTCGGTCCGCGTCGTCCGGTTCGTCGGCCATACCGGTGTTACGAGAGCCTGCGGGTTAGTGTTTCGCGCTACCACCGCATCGAGCCGGCCGTCGGTCGCGTCTCCCGTCGGAGCGCTTTTGTCGCCGCGCTGTCTTCGCTCGCCCGTGACTGCACGCGACTGGCACGCCGACCGGGATGCCGTGTTCGAGCGCGACGCGTACACGTGTCGCCACTGCGACGCGGTCGGCGGCGACGACGAACCGACGACGCTCCGGCCCTACCCCATCGGCGACGTGCCGCTCGAGGGCGAGGTCCACGAGAGCACGCTCGTTACCGTCTGTGAGGACTGCTTCGGGACGCTCGAGTCCGCCCCCTCGACGGACGGCGTCGAGAGCGCCGAACTGTTCGAACTCGTCCGTGAGACAACCGGCCTCCAGGGCGCGACCATCTCGGACGTCGCCGCCTTCGCGTCGCTGGCGACGTCGCTACCCGCGACCCTCGAGTCCGCGCTGGACGAGGAAACTGAGACCGCCGTCGACGACACCGTCTCGGAGTACCGCCGTGCCCGACGCGACGTGCTACTTGCGCTCGCGATCGTCGATGCCCGCCTCGAGCGCCTCGCCGCCCTCGAACCGACCGTCGGCTCCGAGGTTCGGTCATCCCTCGAGGCCTTCGCCGAGACGGCGAGGGACCTGCAGTCGACGCTCCGCGAGGTCGTCGCACTGGGGGAGACGGTCGCGGCGGCCCTCGAGCGGTGTCAGGGCTGTTTCGATGGGACTCGAGCGGATGGGATTCGAGCGAGCGCGGGCGTGACGTGTCCGACCTGCGGACTCACCGTCCGCGAGACGGACGACTGGCGGGACGAGGACGGGACGCTCGCGTTCGACCAACTCTTCGCCGCGATCAACGAGACGCTGCAGGGGGCATCCGAGACGACCGAGACGCTCACCGATCGAACGATGGCACTCGCGGAGCAACTCACGACGGCGCAGTGAAACACACGGTCGAACGCGATCGACAGCAGCCTTCGAGACGGGTTGAGTGGGAGAACGCCCTCGTCACGTCGTCATTCGGAATCGGCGGTCTCCCTCGAGCGGAAGGTCGCGATCGTTTCCTCGGTCACACCGTTGCGCGAGAAGACCGTGACGATGTCGTCCGGTCGAATTTTCGTGTCACCGTGGGGGGTCAAGACGGTGTCGTCCCGTTCGATGGCGATGACGAGCGTATCGTCGGTGAACGTCTCGCGGCGAGCCGCTTCCTGTAGACTCATGCCGGCGATCGTGGCGTCTCGATCGACCGTCACCTCGGCGACCTCTGCGTCACCCGAGAGGCTGACGAAATCCGTGAGCAGCGCCTCTTGCGTTTCGGTAGCCGGGCCAAACGGTGCGTACGATTGCGTCGTTTCGTTCTGGACGAGTACCTCGTCTTCGATCTCGATCCCGAGATCGGAGAGCGACCGGGCTATCCGACGCAGGTCCTCGGTGTCGGTCCCGACCGCGAGCACGTGCAAATTTCGGCGACCGGTCAGCAGTTCCCGAATGTTGATCACGCCGGGAATTATCTGCGCCCGCTGGGCCACCGATTCGCGCTCGGAGACCGGAGCGTTACACATAAACAGATTCGTGAGATGCCCCTCTGCCCGTTCGAAATCGATGCTCGCGTGATAGCCGGTGATTACGCCGTTTTCCTCGAGTTGCGCGATTCGGTTTCGGATCGTTCCGGGAGAAACGTTCAGTTCCTCCGCGATCGTCGGCGCCGAGATAGTCCGGGCGTCGTCCATCAACGCGTGAATGATTCGACGATCGATTTCGTCGAGCCGAGTATCCATACCCCGTTGTAGCGTCTCCTCCACTATATGCTACTCTACTTCGCTCATCGTATCAACAACGGACTCTTTTTCAGCTATCAGTAATCTAACCCTGGGAAAAATAAGTAATGCACAATTCTATCGGGAGATTTATATCCGCAACGAGGAAACAGCCGGGCTAATGACCGAGTATCCGTTCGAGCGAAGGGCCTCGATTGCGGAGTGTCTCCCGTTTCAGCGCGAAACGAGGCAGTCCGAGACCGGTCGGCTGGGAGGTCGAACCGATGGTTGACTCCCTTTTCGAGACCGTTCTCGTCCCGATTGCCAGCGAGGAAGATGCCGAAGAAACGTGTCGGGCGATTTTGCGGGAGATTCACGACGGGCCACCGACCCTTCATGTCGTCCACGTAATCGAGAAAGCCGGCGGTGCTCCCGACAAAGCCGGCGTCGAACAGCGCAAAGAGCGGGCCGAACGCATCTTCAACCGCGTCGAAACGGAACTGGCCGACGAAGACGTTCCCCTCGAGACCGAAATTCTGTACGGAACCGACGTTGCGGAGGCGATTCTGGAGCGAGCGAAACGACTCGACGCGACGTCGATCGTCTTCACTCCCCGCGGAGCGAGTCGGTGGATAAAGCTGCTTACCGGGGACGTCGCACAGAAACTCCTCGCCAACACCGATCGGCCGCTGGTGGTCCTTCCGCGGACGGAGAGCCATGAGTGACGACGAACTCGCAAAGGACCTCGGGCTCCTCTCCGCGCTCGCGATCGGCATGGGGACGATGATCGGTGCGGGGATCTTCGTTCTGCCCGGCGTCGCGGCACAGGAAGCCGGCCCCGTCGTCGTCGTCTCGTTCGTGATCGGCGGGGCGATCGCGATGGTCAACGCGCTGGCGGTGAGCGAACTCGGGACGGCGATGCCGAAGGCCGGCGGCGGTTACTACTATATCAATCGCGGGCTCGGGCCCCTGTTCGGCTCGATCTCCGGAATGGGCGACTGGATGGGACTGGCGTTCGCCTCGGCGTTTTACTGTATCGGCTTCGGCGGCTATCTCACCGAGTTACTGACCGGCACGGCGCTCGCGCTGCCGACGCTCGAGTTCGGCCTGTTTGCGGTGTCGGACATCCAGCTGGGTGCCCTGGTCGCCGGCCTGCTGTTCGTCGGCATCAACTACATCGGTGCGAAGGAGACCGGCGGCGTCCAGACGGTGATCGTCACGGTCCTGCTCGGGATTCTCACCGTGTTCGCTGCGACGGGCTTCCTCCACTTCGACTGGACGACGCTGACCACCGACGGCCTCGCGCCGACCGACGCGGGCTACGGCGCGATTCTGCCGGGAACCGCGCTCGTCTTCGTCTCCTTCCTCGGCTACGCGAAGATCGCGACCGTCGCGGAGGAACTGAAGAATCCCGGCCGGAACCTCCCCATCGCGGTCATCGGCAGCGTCGCCGTCGTGACGATGATCTACGCCGTTCTCGTCGCCACGATGGTCGGCATCGTCCCCTGGCACTCGCTTGACGACAGCGTCCCCGTCTCACAGGTCGCCGAAATCACGTTCGCGGGGATCCCCGTCCTCGACGCGATCGGTGTCACCCTGATCTCGCTGGCGGCGATGCTGGCGACGGCCTCGAGTGCCAACGCGTCGATCCTCTCGTCGGCTCGCATCAACTTCGCGATGGGACGGGACAAGATCGTCACTGACAAACTCAACGAAATCCACCCCCAGTATGCGACGCCGTATCGATCGATCCTGCTGACCGGCAGCGTCATCATCGTGTTTATCGTCGCGCTCGGCCAGGACCTCGAGATCCTGGCCAAGGCCGCGAGCGTGCTCCACCTGATCGTCTACGGCCTGATGAACCTCGCGTTGATCGCGTTCCGGCAGGCCGACGTACCCGAGTACGAGCCGGACTTCCGGGTGCCGTTCTACCCGGTGACGCCGATCCTCGGCACGGTATTTTCCTTCGGGCTCATCGCCTTCATGGATCCGATCGAGATCGGATTGAGTCTCGCCTTCGTCGCCGTCGCGGTGCTGTGGTACGCGCTGTACGCACGCTCGAAGACGCCCCGGCGGGGTGTCCTCGGGCAGTACATCCTCGATCGGTCCGAGGCGATGCCCGACGTCGCGGTCTCGGCGGCCACTGCGGCCAGTCCCGACGCGGCAGACGAATACCGCGTGCTGGTGCCGCTGTCAAACCCCCGGACCGAACGACAGCTCATCTCGCTCGCCAGCGCGCTCGCCGCCGAACGCGACGGCGTGGTTCACGCGGTCCACATCGTGCAGGTCCCCGATCAAACGCCGCTGGACCGCGGTGCCGAGCAGATCGATCGGATCGACGCCGAATCCGCGAAACTGCTCGAGCAAGCACGCGAACACGCCGAAGAGCGGGGTGCGACGATCGAGACGACGACGATCGTCTCCCATCGCTCGTTCGAGGAGGTGTTCGACGCCGCTCGCCAGTACGACGCCGATCAGGTCGTGATGGGCTGGGGTGCGGACCGGCCGTGGGCGACGGGACGCGCAGAACAGCCGCTCGACGAACTCGCCCACGATCTCCCGTGTGACTTCCTCGTGTTGAAAGACCGGGGCTACGATCCCAGCCGGATCCTCCTGCCGACCGCCGGCGGTCCGGACTCCGAACTCAGTGCGGAGATTGCGAGAACGCTGCGCTCGACGACCGGGGCCTCGATCGATCTCCTCCACGTCGTCGACGACGAGAGCGAGCGCGAGGCCGGCGAGGCGTTCCTGACGGAGTGGGCGGCCGACCACGATATCGGCGACGCCGTACTGACGGTCGACACCTCTGGCGATGTCGAGAGCGCGATCGCCCGCGAGGCTGCAGACGAAACGCTCGTGATCATCGGTGCGACGGAACGCGGCCTGCTCTCCCGACTCGTCCGCGGCTCGCTCGTCTTCGACGTCGTCGACGACCTCGAGTGTTCCGTGTTGCTCGCCGAGCGGCCGACGAAGCGGTCGCTCCGCGAACGGCTGTTCGGTCGCTCGAAAGAGTAAACTCGGCTGGTTCGAGGCTGTTATAGCTCGGTCGCGGCCTCGAGCGCGATGTCGATCGCGCGCCCGACGTTGTTCTTGGCTTTGTCCGGCAGTTCGTCGTCCTCGGTGTCGGTTCCTTTCTGCGTGCCCTCGACGAGGTTTCCGTCGACGGTACAGATCGCACCGGCGGCGAGTCCCTTGCGGCGGGCCAGCGAGAAGACGGCGGCGGCCTCCATCTCGACGGCGAGCAGGCCGGCGGCCTCCCAGTCGTCGACGGCGTCGTCGGTCTCGGCGTAGTAGGCGTCGTCGGTGGCAATGGGACCGACGTGGACGTCCTCGTCTCCGCTCACGGTTTCACCGTTCGCGCTATTCGCGGCCCGTTGGGCCGCGCGCGCCTCCGCGGAATCGACCAGCGCCGACAGCGCGTCGTAATCGGGCACCGCGGGGTACTCGACGGCCTCGTAGCGCTTCGAGGTACCCTCGTTTTTCGCCGCGCCGGTCGCGACGATCATGTCGCCGATCTCGATCCCCGACTGGAGCGCGCCGGTCGTTCCGACGCGGATGAACGTCTCGACGCCGACGTTCGCCAGCTCTTCGATGGCGATCGCGGCGGAGGGACAGCCGATCCCCGTCGAGCAGATCGTGAGCTCGCGCCCCCCGTAGGTGGCGTTGACGACCTTGTATTCGCGGTTCTGGGTGATCGTCTCCGACTCGTCGCAGTGGTCGGCGATGCGATCGACCCGTCCGGGATCGCCCGGGATAAGTGCGATGTCCGTCAGATCACCCTCGTCGACCAGCAGGTGTGGCTGCGTCGTCATACCGTCGGATACCGGCGGCGGTGAGAAAAAAGGTTCGAGGAAGGGCCGAGGAGCGGTCAACTCGTCACGGCGATCCTCGACGCCACCCAGTTCCCCAGCATCCGTTCTCGGCACTCGATCGCTCGTCGCTCATACGGACTGCTGTAAGTCGTTTCCGGCGCAACCGCAGGACAGCCGCGGTTGCGCCGGTAAACCGTTACAGTAATCCGTATCAGCCGGTCGGACGAACGTCGACGCGGTCGGGCCCAACCGTGACCATTGCGTCGTCGATCTGGAACTCGACAGTTCCCCTCGCCCGCGCGTCACCGCGGTTCGTTTCGGTGAAGAGGCTGTCGAGCGCGTCCGGATCGATGTAGTCGTACAGCTGCATACTGGTCGCAGTGACGTCGTCACCGTAATACTGGGCCAGTGCCGTCGCAGCGGCAATACTCGGCGATTCGTTCGCGTCTCGCTCGTACTGGATGCGCCGGTCGAGGCTGCATCCGTTAGACTCGTTAACCCTTCCTTCCGTCATGTCTCTCAGTCACGGTATCGTGACTGTCTACTCGAGGAGGCAACGTCTCCGCCCATATAACTACCGTCAGACAACACCCGGTGAGAACCCATCAACTACAGTGATTTTCGGCGATCGGGCTGACGGGCGGAGAGCGGGTTCAGGAGTGTCGCGCCAGAACGTCTTCGACCGCCTCGGCCGTCGGCGCGCTCCGTGCACCGTCGCGACTCGCGGTCAGCGCTCCGCAGGCGTTCCCGTACGCGAGCGCGCGGTCGATGTCAGCACCCTCGAGCCACGTTGCGAGAAACCCCGCGGCGAAGGCATCGCCGGAACCGGCGGTGTCGACGGGGTCGACGTCGAACCCGGGGTGAACGACGGAACCGCTCGGCGTGTACGCTTCCGCCCCGTCGGCCCCGCAGGTGACGACGACGATTCGACCGTCGCCGGCGACGTCTACCGAATCGGTCTCGAGCAGCGCCGTGGCCTCCCGATCGGTCACGAAGACGACGTCGGCCAGCGCCAGGGCCTCGCCGTACTCCCGGTCGGCGAGTCGGCGGCCGGGATCGAAACTGACCGAACTGCCGGCCTCGCTGGCGACCCGAGCGATCGCGGCGGCGGTGTCGGGTCGTTGTCCCGTGAGGTGGACGTGTTCGGCCGCCCGAATTCGATCCGGCTCGAGATCGTCCGGCGTGACCGCTTCGTTGACGCCGTCGTTGCCGAGGATCGCGACCTCGCCCGCGTCGTCGACGAGGAGATACTTGACGGCCGTTTCGGCCCCCTCGACCACCCGGACGCCCGCGAGCGAGATGCCCGCGGCCTCGAGTTCGCGGCGGGCGAGCAGGCCGTTGTCGTCGTTGCCGACGCTCCCGATCAACCCGGTGTCGACGTCGAGTCCCGCGAGCGCGGCGGCGACGTTGGCGGCGCTGCCGCCGCCGGACTGGCGTTGCGAGCGGATCGAAGCCTCGCCGTCGGGTTGGGGAAGCCTGTCGACGCGAAGGGTCACGTCCCAGTTGACGTGGCCGGCCGTGAGCACCGGTATCGGATCCATTCGATGAAACGAGAAGACGGTGTCCGCCGGCAAAAACCTAGGTGAGCGCGGTGGCGGGGTGCACCGCCGCAAACTATCGATCTGAGGAGTCGATGATCGGCTCCTCGAGCGATCAGGAGACCATGAACAGCAGCGTGTTGTGGGTCGCCGGGCCGAGCCCGACTGCGGCGACCAGCGCGAGCAGTGTGCGGGCCTGTCGCGGTGCCTCCTCGACGTACTCCCGGAACAACCCGAGGATGACCATCGCGAGCGAGACTTTCACGAGGACGAACAGCCAGCCTGAACCGATGTACTCGGCAGTCGGTAGCGCCTCCCCGGCCTCGAGGAGCACCAGCGAGAGCGGCACGCTCTCGGCAGCCCCGAGGACGTCGTAGCCGATCGCGGTCGTGACGCCGTCGAGCGTGTGTCCGAAGACGACGAGCGCGCCCGTCGTGCTCGTGGTCGTCGCGACGTCGGTAAACCAGAGGCTCAGCGCGATCCAGGCGATGGCGGTGACGATACCGGCGACGACGACGGCGATGACGGGCCAGAACGGTTCGAAGACCCCCGCCTCGATGCTCCGAAGGACCGCGAACATCGCGAAGACGGTGAAAAACGCCGTTCCGGCGATCCCGACAAACCGCGAGATCGTCGGCTGGAGACCGCCGACGTGGAGAAAGATCGCGATGATCCAGACGATCCCCGCGATGATCGCCGTTACCGCGTAGACTATCGGGGCGCTGAACAGGGACTCGATACTCGCCGGGAACGCGTTGATCTGGAACGCATTTATCTTGTAGAGGACGTGTAGACTCGCGCCGAACATCATCCACGGCGCGAACGCCAGAACCGTGCGATCGGTCACCGGCGGCTCGAGCGCCCACAACAGCGCGAGGACACTACCGAGGAAAACGATGACCGGGACCAGGAGGTACCACGGCGGGACGACGAACCCCTCGGGTAATACCATAGTGGGCATAGCTCACACCAGTGACTAACACTTTCCGATTGTCGAATAGTAGTGACAGAGATTTACTGTGGCTTTCGCACGATCATGGACGGCCATTATTGCCGGTAATTTGGCTGATAAAACGGGTTCGGCACGTCGTCGACGCGGTATACGGTCTGTTGTACCTGTCTCCCGGCACAGTCGAAGGTGGGCCGCGGGTTCACCGGATCTGACTGACAGGAGTCCGTCTCAGGCGTCCCACGGGTTGTCGGTCGGTTCGCCGAACAGTTCCCGCATGAGCGTCACGATGCTCTCCGGTGGGAACTGGCCGCGTTCGGTGACGATGGCGTCGACGTACCGCGGCGGCGTGACGTCGAATGCTGGGTTCTCGACGGTCAGCCCGGCCTCGTCGCTCGCGTCCGTGCCGGTGATCGCCGCCCGTTCCTCGTCCGACAGGATCTCCGTTTCGTCTCGCATTTCGATCTCGACGGTGTGGCCCGTCATCGTGTCCGGATGGAGCTTGATCGTCTGGGCCGCGACCACCACCGGCACGCCCCGCTCGCGGGCGTTGACCGCCAGGCCGCTCGTTCCGATCTTGTTGATCACGCTGCCGTCAGCCGCGATGCTGTCGGCCCCGACGAGCACGTGATCCGCCCGATCGAGGTATCGCCGAGCCGCGTTGTCCGCGATCAGCGTCACCGGCACGCCCCACTCGCGCAGCTGTCGCGCGGTGATGTGGCCCTGCTTTCTCGGCCGCGTTTCCTTGACGATCGCCTCGAGCTCCGTTCCGTCCTCGAGCGTGGCCTCGAGACACGAGAGGGCGTCCGTCGAGTGGCAGTGGGTCATGACGACGTCGCCGTCTCGCAGCCGGTTTGCGCCGATCTCACCGAGTCGATCCTGCGCCTGCGCGAGGTCGCGTTGGAAGGCCTCGGCGCAGGTAATCGTCGATTCTCGGAGGTCGGCGACGGTGTCGCCGGTCATCCCCCGAAGCACGTACCGGAGGGCGTTCGGGAGGCTGACCGCCGTCGGCCGCGTCTCGTAGAGCGTCCGCGCGGCGGTCCGGAGCTGTCTCCGGAATTCCGCGGGGCTCTCGGCCGCGGAGCGTTCGGCCTGCGTCGCCAGCGCCGCGGCGGCCGCGTCGGCGATGGTCGCCGCGCCGCGGATCCGCATCGCGGCGATGTCGTCGGCGGTGGATTCGACGGCCGGAACGGTGCTGGGATCTGCGTCGGCCATGCGAGTCAGTTGCATATCGCGGCTAAAAAGGATACTGTCGGCCGCGGGACAGTGACGCTATGCGCCGGACGGCGGTCGACTGCGTAATCGGACGCCTTTTTGCCGGTCCGACGAGTCGACCCACCTATGGATCGCAGCGAGCTCGCCCCCCTGATCGACCACACCATCCTTGGTCCCGAGACGACGCCCGCCGACGTTCGAGCCGTCCTCGATGACGCTCGGGAGCACGGCATGAACGCCTGTATCCCGCCTTACGCCGTCGAGTTGGCCGCCGAGTACGCCCCGAACGTCACCCTCGCGACGGTGGTCGGCTTCCCCCATGGCCAGCACGCGCCCGACGTGAAACGACGCGAGGGCGTGACGGCCTGGCAGGACGGAGCCGATGAACTCGACGTCGTCGTCAACGTCGGTCGCTTGCGGGCCGGCGACGACGAGGCCGTCGAGGCCGAACTCGCGGAACTGGTCGCTGCGGTGCCGATCCCGGTCAAGGTGATCCTCGAGACCGCGCTCCTCTCCGACGCGGAGAAACGTCGGGCCTGCGAGGCCGCTCGAGCGGCCGACGCGGCGATGGTGAAAACCTCGACCGGCTTCGCGAGCGTTGCGTCGGAGAAGCAACGTGCGAACGGCGAAGCTGTGAGCGCCGGTGCCACCATCGACGATGTCGAACTCATGAGCGAGTTCCTCCCCGTCAAGGCCAGCGGCGGTATCGGTAGCTACGACGAGGCCGTGGCGATGCTCGAGGCCGGCGCCGAACGCATCGGGGCCTCGAGCGGGGTCGAGATTCTCGAGGGCGCGCCGGAGTAGCCGAGACACGAAGCGCGGTCCTCACCCGACGAACGGAGTTCGGGATCCGTGTACCGATCACCGAGGAACCCTCGAACACGGTGTCACTCCCGAGCGAAGCCGAACAGTTTTGGTCGATCCGCGAGCAACGGATTCCTATGCTCGAGGGGGTGCGAGCGCGACTGCACGCGCTCGCGAGTCGATTGCGACGGCTGGAGCGACGCGAACTCGATTCCTTCGTCCGGTGGATCGAGCACACCGGGAACCTCCTCCACCTCTCGGTACTGGTGTTCGTCCCGCTGTTGATCGCGGCGGTGACGTGGCTGACGAACATGACGGCGGTGATCTCCTTCCTGCTGTTTCCGCCGCTGGCGTCCGGCACGTACACGCTCTTCGCCGATCCGGAGGGGAAGTACGCCACGCCGTGGAAGTTCGTCGGTGGGATGACCGTCGGGGCGCTCTGTGGCTGGCTCGCGATCGAACTCACGGCCGCGGCTGGACTGACCGGCGGCGGTGTCAGCGCGGCCGGTGCCGCCCTCGCCATCTTCTTCACCGGGCTCTGTACGTGGGGGCTCGACCTCGAGGAACCGACGGCGTTTTCGACCGCGCTGCTCGTGCTCGTGACCGGAAACGCGCAGTTCGCCTACGTGCTGGGCATCGTCGTCTCGAGTGCGTTCGTCGCGAGTGCGTTCGTCCTCTGGCGGAGTCACTTCTACGAGCAGCGTGCGCAGTACCTCTACGGGACGACCAGCGGCGACGATCACGTCCTCGTTCCGATGGCTGACGGCGGGGAGACGGTCGCCCGCTTCGCCGCGTCGATCGCCGGCGCACACGACGCGGGGAAGGTGGTCCTCTTCGACGTGGTCGACGAGGACGCCGAGCAGCGCGACGATCCCGTCGGCACCGAGGCCGCCGGGACCGACGGGAGCGAGGAACTGGCCCCGGCCGAACGCGCGGCCAGCGACGCCGGGCAGCGCCTCGAGTCGTTCGCGACCGAGCTCGCGGACGCGTACGACGTCCCCTGCGAGGTGGTCGTCGCGGCCGGGGGCGGGCAGTCCGCCGGGCTTACCCTGCAGACCGCCCGCCAGCAGAACTGCGATCTCATCGTCGCACCGTACGCCGAACGCGAGAGCGGGGGGCTCTCGTCGTTTCTCACGGGCCTGTTCGACAGCGAGATCGACGTGATCGCGTTCCGCTCGAACGGTACCCCGCGACGGCGGTGGGAGAACAGTCTGGTCGCGGTCCGCGGTGCCGGCGACACCGCTCGAGCGATGCTGGACTTCGCGATCCGGGTGACCGGGTCCGGCCGACCGATCAGCGTCTGCACCTGCATCGACCGCGAGTCGCGCCGCCGCGCGGCCGAGGGAACGCTCGCGGACCTCGTCGACGCGTTCTCGGGCCGCTTCGAGACCCACGTCGCCAACGCGTCGGTCGAGTCCTACCTGACCCGGGTCGCGCCCCGGTATGACGTCTGTTTCGTCGGCTCGAGCACCGACCGGTCGGCCGCCTCGCGGTTCGTCTCGCCGCCGACGTTTCGAAAACTCAGTGATCTCGAGGCGGACGTGGCGATCGTCCACCGCGGACGCCACCGCTAGCAGACGTTTGCGTCTGTACTACTGTATTCTGAAGGAATTGCATGAGTTGCGATAGAATTGCGTGAGACGAAGCGTCCTGCTATCGTGGCAGCAGGGAATCGCCACACCCTCCCCAGCCGATTTCTGCTCACGGGCGCTGCGGGACGGTTTCACCGTCCCGACAGTCGCGGCGCAACGCGCCGCGCACTGCCCGTTCGCATGGTTCGCGGAACCTCCGGTTCCGCGCTAACGCTCGGTCATGCTTCCCTCGCTCATCCACTGGAAGACGCGAGCGTCTTCCAAGCCGTCACTCACAAAGCTCGCGAAGACCTCGCACGATTTCGGGCCGCGGTTCATTGACATTCACCGCGGCACGGCGCGCGCCACCGCGTGTCGGTGCCTAGTCCGGAGTGACACGTCTCTCCCCTGTACTGAACGTCTCCCGTACGATTCACTCCGAAGGACCCTCGTTCGGCTCTCTTGTGGGTGCTCACTCCCGCTCGAGAATCCGGTCAATCAGTCCGCTCTCGTCGCTTCCCAGCGCCGAGCGCACCAGTAGGTGGCCGCCGAGTTGCGAGGGACTGATCACGGCGTCCGCGCCGGCGCGCTCGAGTTTCTTGACGTTCTCGCGGTCGGTCGCGGCGGCGACGATGCGGGTGTTCGGGGCAAGTTCGCGGGCGGTGAGGACGGTCAGCGCGTCCTCGGCGTCGTGGTTCGTGGCGACGAGGATCGCGGCCGCACGGTCGATCTTCGCACGCTGGAGCGGTTCCTCGTCGCTGGGGTCGCCGTTGACCACCGGAATGTTTCGGTCAGTGAGCGCCGTCGCGACCTCCCGGTCGCTGGTGACGACGACGAACTGCCGGCCGTTGTCCGCGAGTTCGTCGACGATCGGTTCCGTCAGTTCGCCGTAGCCGAGCACGAGGATGTGCTTGTCGAGTAGTTGGAGTTGTGATTCGGTCATTTTTCCAAGTGTCTTCGAGATGCGGTCCTGAATGAGCGGGCCGACCAGCGCCCCAATCGCGATACCGAAACTGGAGACGCCGAGGACGAGTACGGACATCGTAAACAGCATCCCCTGAACCGACTCCGGTTGCGGTGTCACGTCGCCGTAGCCGACCGTACTCGAGGTGATCAGCGTGAAGTAGAACGCGTCGAGGATGTTGCTGATACCGTCGAAGTGCTCCCGGAGTGCGTAGCCGCCGATGGTCCCGTACAGCTGAACGCCGACGAGCGCCGAGCCGGCCGCGATCTGCGTCGTCGAGAGCGAGAGCGGTTTGGTGAATCGCCTCCGAGTCAGCAGGAGGATCGGAATCGCGACCAGCGAGAGGACGATCAGCGGGAACGAGTACTTGCTCGACTGGAGCAGTCCCTGCGCCGCGGTCAGCGGCAGGAGAAACAGCGTCGCCCACCAGCCAGACCGGAGTCCGCGCCGGAGTGCGAGTGCGCTGCCGACCATCAGGAATCCGGTGAGTGCGCCAGTAAAGCCGGCAGCCGCCTGAACGGCGGCGGGGACGTACGTCTCGAGCGGCCCGCTCACGTCCGTGGTCCCGATGTTGACGACTGCGGTTGCGACAGAGAGCAGCGCGATCAGCAAGACGAGACCCACGGTTGCCCGCGTCGTGAAGACTCGCCGCCAGTTTTCGGGGAGTCGCGCTCGAGGCGACCAGCCGTCGACCATACACACCGGTCGGCGGTGGTGTTAGTTAAACGTCCCCGTCTCACGTCCGGCCAGGGCCGTGTACCGAACCCGAAACGGATACGGATGCTCCTGTCGGTGCAAATTTAACGATCCCGTCCCACTCCCCCACAATGCAATCGATTCCGAGCAATCTGCTGGTCGAAGTGCTGCTCGGTCTCTACCTCGGTCTCCTGACCGGCATCGTCCCCGCGTTCGTCGCCGGCTCGCTCGGCTTTCTCGTGCGGTATTTTACCGGTGTGACCCTGCCCGGGTTCGGTGTCGTCGTCCTCGCGCTCTCGATCGCCAGCGTGCAGGGCGGCCTGCTGGGACTCGTCGAACCGACTATCGCCCAGTCACCGCGGCTGCTGATAGCCGTGCTGGTCGTCCTCATGCTCGCGCTCTACGCCCACAACCAGGGCGACAAACTCGGCGCGGAACTCCCGCGCCGGCTCTCCTTTACCCGCCTTCGACAGCGAACACTCTCGGCCGATGTCGTCGAACTCGTCGGCTCGGTCGGTCAGGTGTCGGTCCGCCCCACCGGGGAGATCCGCGACATGGAAGGCTACCCACCGCTGTCGCCCGCCCTCCGACAGTCCCTCAAAGCCGGCTCGTGGAAACTCCCGGCCGATCTTCCCCTCTCGGAGCTCGAGGCCCGGATCGAGGAACGGCTGCGAACGGACCACGACCTCGCGGACGTCGACGTCACCATGGACGAACAGGCCCGGGCGACGATCGTCGCGGCACCGCCGTCCGGAAGCCTCTCGCGACGCGTGCCGGCGGGCCAACGCGCCGTCTCGATCGCGACGCTCGTCCCGACGGGGATCGCTCGAGGCGACGAAGTGACCGTTCGCGCCGGCGAGCGCTCGATCACCGGCACGGTACTGAGCGCTCGGTCCGAGATCGACGATGAACGCGCCGCGGGCGCCGCGCTCGATACCCCTCTCGATGAGGTGGCGACCGACGGCGGGGAAGACGCCGAGTCCGCGATAGCCGATCCGAAACCGAACGCGTCGGCCGCCGGCGGCCCGGGACGGGTGACCATCGCCGTTGCTCGACGGGACGTGAAACCAATTCTCGAGGTCGAGTCGCCCCGACTCGTCGTACGGTCGCGGGGAACGAGCCGCGAGTTCGAGGCGCTCGCGCTGGTCAAACGCGAGGGGTACGCCATCCGACGGTTCACGGTCGGTGCGACCGGCTCGGACGACGAGGCTACCGATTTCGACACGACCGCGTCAACGGCGGACGTGACGATTCTGGCGGTGCGACGACAGGGCAGCGAGACCGGCGGTCGTCGCCACGGCTGGGTCTTCGGCCCCGGCATCGAACGGCGACTCGAGGCCGGCGACGAGGCGTTCGTCGCGGGGCCGGACGACGCGACCGAGGCGTTCGTGGAGGCGATCGCCCGATGATTCGGCGTCCCGTTGGCCCGACCGAGCGCCCTCCCGCGACCGAGCGCCGTTTCCCGACCGACGGCGACGGTCATGACGGCGGTGACCGGTCGTGATTGATCCCGTCGTCGCCCAGGCGGTCCCCACCGAGACGCTCGTGGAAGCGCTCGTTCGCATCCTCGGCTTCGCCCTGCTCGCGGCCGGAGCGGGAGCCGGCGTGGCGTTTACCTACCGCTGGTACAGCGCCGACGAAATTCCCGAGGGCGTCGCGGTCCTCGTCGGCGTCGCGCTCGTCGCGCTCTGGCTGAACACCCAGACCGCGCTGTCCCAGGCGATCATCGGTAACACGGGGCTGCTCGAGCCCGGAACCGCGATCTACACCGTCGCCGCGTTCGTCGCCAGCGCGATCGCCGCCGACGCCGGGCGACGGCTGGGCGACTACCTCGCACGGGACGTGTTCATGGTCGCGACGCCGCGGACGATCACCGAAGTCACGCAGCTCGTTCGCTCGGCCGGTCGCGTCGTCACGGTCGAACTGCCCGAGGAGATCGGCGATATCGACGGCTACGACCCCGTCGAGGAGACGAGCAAGGACGAACTCGCGGGACAGACGCTCCTCTTTCCGCGCCGCCTCACCGTCGACCAGCTCCGCGAGCGGCTGATCGCCCGCCTCGAGCGCGACTTCGGGATCGGCCACGTCGACGTCGACCTCACCGCGGACGGGACGGTCGACTACCTCGCGGTCGGGAGCCGACCCGCGGGAATCGGCCCGACGCTCGCGCCGGGGACCGTCGCCGTCGCACTGGCCGGCGATCCCGCGGCCGACGCCAGCCCGGGCGACGCCGTCCGGATCTGGACCCGTGACGACGACGGCGGCGCCGCTCGGCGCGTCGCCGGCGGCGAGTTGCGCGCGACCGCCGACGACGTCGCGACCGTCGCTCTCGACGCCGAGGATGCCCCTGACCTCGAGCCCGATCGGTCCTATCGACTCGTGACCCTGCCGGGCAGCCCCGATGCCGAACGGGACCTCGTCTCCCTGCTCCGGGCGGCCGACGAGACGGTGACGACCGTCTCCGTCGGGTCGGACGACCCGCTCGCGGGCGTCCGGATCGGCTCGCTGCCAGTGCTGGTACTGGTGCTCGATCGCGAGACCGGGGACGAGGACGAGCACCTCCCGCTCCCGACCGGCGACGTTCGACTCGCGGCCGGGGACGTCGCCTACGTCCTCGGCCGTCCGGACGCGCTCCGGCGGGTGACCGAGCGAACGGTGGCTCCATCGACAGACCGAGACCGGGGGCACGAGGACGACGCAGCCCGGAGCCCGGACGCCGCGACCGAGCGGGCACAGGAACGGCCGTCAGAGCGGTAGCTACTTGCCGCCGGCACCGATAGCGCCACGTATGCCCACGGAGTGGAAACTGTTCGCTGATCTCGCCGAACGCGCGGGCGACAAACACGTGACCGTCGATACCGCGGCCGGCGACACCGTCGGGGACGCACTCGAGGCGCTGCTCGCGAAGGCGCCCGAACTCGAGAGCCGCGTGCTCGAGGACGGCGACCTGCGATCGCAGATCAACGTGCTTCGCAACGGTACGAACGTGCTGGTCGAAGAGGACGGGCTGGAGACGGTCCTCGAAGAGGGCGACGAACTGGCGCTGTTCCCGCCGGTCAGCGGCGGGTAGGTCGCTGGCGACGCCACAGCGGCGGCTACTCTCGGCAACTGCGCCGCTCAGTCGGTCGTCAGGTCGATCCCCAATACGAAGTCCGGTTCCTCGGAGATATCGACCCCCGTCGCGGCGGCGTCCGTGACGTACCGGGCAGTTTCGGGAATCAGAATGCGCGTCTCGTCGGCACCGCAGTCGGCGGCGTCGCGGGCGATCGCGGCGAACAGCGATCGCGCGGCGTCGATATTTTCCCACGCGCCGAGGCCGTATTCGGCCCACATCTCGGTAGTGGGGTCTACATCGCTCGAGTCGGCCGACCCGTCGCTCTCGACTGGGCGGTCGTACGTTCGCGATCGATAGGCCACTCCGGCGAGTGCGTTCTCGCCCTCGACCGCGAAAACGGCGGTCTCGTTGGCCAATCGCTCGAAATCATCGCGCGTGAGTTCTCGGACGGCCCACGACTCCCCCGGTGCGAGGCCGAGTCCCGTCAGGTGTTCGCGCGCATCGCTGTGGGTCCAGTAGCGCCAGGCCGCCGTCGGATCGTGCGAGACGCGAAACGGACCCTCGGCCGCCGGATTGGGCTCGGGATGCGCGAACCGAAACTCGGTGATCGGCTCGTACCCGCTGGCCCGCGCCGCGCCGAGCGAGACCGCGTTCCACGAGAAGACCATGACTCGCCCGACGGTCGCGCCCCGCTCGCGGGCCCACTCGAAAGTCGTCTCGTTCAGCCGGTGGCTCACGCCCCGCCGGCGATAGTCTGCCGCCACGCGCATTCCCTGAAACCAGGCCTCGTCGGGCGAGAGCATAACGGCCTGGACGATCCCCGCGGCCTCACCGTCGATTTCCGCGAGGAAGGTCTTCCTGTCGGTCTCGTCGTCGTCCTCGAGCCAGTCGTGATAGATCCGCGGGATATAGTCGCCGCCGCGTTCGGGCCAGATGTCGCTCGTGAAGTCGGCGACGGCCTCGTAATCGTCGTGGGTCGCGCGGCGGATCTCGACGGACGGATTGGCGTCTGAGTCGGGTGGCATCGTCGGTCGAACAGTCGCACCTCACGTTGTGGTGTCGGAAAGAACTTCGCAGCGTGAGCGGTGGCGCGCGCTGGAACACCGCGAGTCACTCGGGATCCGACGCTGCCGCTCCGAACGAGACCCGCGGCGGGGAAAATCGGAGCAGTGGAGCCGAGCCGTTAGAACACCATGCGCTCGACGAGTCGACGAACCGGGCCGGACGTGCCTCGCTTCGATTTCACCTGAACCGCCGTGCAGTCGACGCTGTCGATGATTCTGTCGGCCGGCCGGCCGAACAGGGACCCACGTATCCGTCCGCCGTCCGTCCCGATGACGAGGATGTCGCCCGCGTTCGTCACCGAAACGAAATCCCGTTCGGGGTCGTCGGTCTCGATGATCGAACGATTTACGGGAACCGAACACAGCGACTCGAGTTCCGCGAGGTACTCGTCTATCGTCTCGCGTTGCGTCTCGGTCGCCGCGTCATCGAGCGGGTACAGCAAGGTGATACTGCCCCCGGCCTCGGTCGCCAGCGCGTTCGCGACGGTAATCTTCTGCGGATCGAAGGGGCCGCGATCGGTGACGACCGTGACGGAGTCGATCCGTTCCAGGTCGCGGTCCTCGACGAGCAAGACGTCACACGGTGCCTTGCGGGTGATCCACTCGACGGTTGTCCCGAATATCGGCGCGTACAGCGGATCGTCGCTTCGCTCGAGCAAGAGGAAGTCCGCGTCCTCGTGGGCGGCGAAGTTAGCGATCGCCCGCTTCGTGTCGTGGCTGACGATCTCGCCGTAGGTGACCGGCACGTCGAACGCCTCGGTCAGCGGCTCCGTCCGCTCCTCGAACTCGACGTCCGCCGGTGACTGCGTTTCCGACGCCTGCTGGAGCGGCACCTGATCGGCCACCTCGTCGAACTGAACGACGGTGACGCTGCCGTCGTTCTCGCGGGCGACATCGGCGGCGATTCGAACCAACGTTTGCTCACGTTGCTCGCTCGTCTCCTCGGTAATCGCGACGAGTACCTCGTAGCCGTCGACCGTCTCGACGGTCGCTTTCGTCTGTTCGACAGCCTTGCGACCGACGCTCCGCCTGACGACGTCCGTGGCAGCGCCCTCGCGCTGGACGCGGCCGCGCGCGTAGTAGAGATACCACAGCACTGACGCCGCCGTGATGACGACGGCGCCGACGAGCGGTATCGTTCCCATGTAGCCGATGAGCAGGAAGCCGCCGGCGATGCCGACGAGCTGGGTCCACGGGTAGAGCGGCGACTCGAAACTCGGGTCGTACTCCCCGACGTCCCCCTCGCGAAAGGCGATGACCGCGCCGTTGACCAGTGCGAAGACGATGATCTGGAACGCGCTCGCCAGTTTCGCGATCTGGAGGATCGGGACGAACGCGATGAGTACCAACATAACGGCACCGGTGAGTGTGATCGCCCGCACGGGCGTTCCCCACTTGTCGTGGATCTCCGTCAGGGACGGCGGCGCGAGCTGGTCTCGAGCCATCGCAAAGGGATATCGGGACGACGACAGGATCCCGGCGTTAGCGGTACTGATCAGCGCGAGGACGGCCGCGATAATGATGGCGATCACGCCCAATCGGCCGAGCGTCGCCTCGGCCGCGTGGATCATCGGCACCGCGGAGTCGCTCAACAGATCGGGCGGCGTCACGCCGACCATGACGACGACGATGAGGACGTAGAGGAGCGTCGTGAAACAGAGCGATCCGAGGATACCGAGCGGGATGTTCCGATCCGGGTTCTCCACCTCTTCGGCCACGCTCGCGATCTTGGTCACGCCGGCGTACGAGACGAACACGAGGCCGGTCGCGGCGAGGAGACCGCCGGATCCCTCGTCGAAGAATCCGCCGTAGTAGGTGCTGTCCGTCGACGGGAGCCCCCCGACGACGAACCACACCATCGCCGCGAGCATCACCGCGACGATGGCGACCTGCAGGCGACCAGTCTGTTTCGCGCCGACGAGATTGACGAGGACGAGCACGACCGCCAGCGCGAGCGCGACCGGCTTCACCGGCAGGTCGAACAGATACAGCACGTACGGGACGCCACCGACCAGCGCCAGCGCGCCCTTGAACGACAGCGAAAACCAGGTTCCGACGCCGGCGATCGTTCCGAGTAGCGGTCCCATGCCGCGCTCGATGTAGATGTACGTGCCACCGGCCTCCGGCATCGCAGTCGCCATTTCGGCCTTGCTCAGGGCGGCCGGTAAGACGAGTACGCCCGCGAGTAAGTAGGCCAGAATAACCGCCGGGCCCGCCGTCTTCAGGGCGAGGCCGGGAAGGATGAAGATTCCACTGCCGACCATCGCGCCGATACTGATCGCGACGACCGCAAATAAGCCGAGGTCTCGTTCGAGTTCTTTTGGCATTGGATAGGAAGTCCGTCAGTCGTTCGGCGACCGCGTCGGTACGGGGCTCGAGGCCCGTGTGCTGCCGACCAACAGGAGATGGGGGGATGGGGGTGTGCTCTGACGCATATTTGGTTCTGTATCGGTGTGTGACCTCCGGATCCGCATAAAAGCGCCGATAAATTCGGGATTCGGCAATCAGTACCACGTCGTGTTGCGGACCCGTCCGGAGAGAAGGTGTACAAGCGAGCAAGAGAGCGGAAGGGCAGGACGACGCGAACCCGTTGCTCGTCGTCTGGACGACCGCGCTCAAACTGACGACTGACAAGCGGGACCGCTACGACAACTCATCCACGTCGAACCCGTGGAAGGCGCGCTCGTACTCGTTCCGGATGAGGTCCTCGTCGACGACCTCGAGGCCGAGTTCGTCGAGGTCTCGGCCGATCCGACTGAGGTCGTCGCTGTCCGACCCGATCGCTTCGACGTGGACGTTCTCGGTGCCGGTCATAACCTCCCTGACGGCGACGACGCCGGGCACTTCCAGGGCCTTCTGCGCGAGTGCCTCTCGGTCGGGGATCGGCGCGGTACAGACGATGAGCGTCTGCAGCTGATAGCTGGCCGCCTCGTAGTTCACCTCCGGTCGGTAGCCGGTGAGGATGCCACTCTCCTCGAGGTTCCGTATCCGGTTGCGGACCGTGCTGGCCGAGACGCCCGCTTTGTCCGCGATCTCGCTCGCCGACGTCTTGCGCGCGTCCTCCTGCAGACAGTAGATGATGGTCCTGTCGAGATCGTCGAGTGGCTCCTCGCTCATACCCAGGGGTAATCGCGCGATCAAAAATAATTTTTCCTGTGAATTCTGCGCTGCGCCGCCCCGACGCGAGCCCGCGTCAGGTAACGTTTTTCCCCTCGCGGTCGTCGGAGTCGAACATGACGAACCGACCGCGACCGGAGGGAAGCAGATGACGGGGGACGATTCGGAACCATCGACCCGTTCGACGGCCACCAACGGGTCGAATTCGGCAGATCCCCTGTGGAACGACCTGCTCGAGGACGCGCGAGCTATCGCCGAGGAGTACCGCGAGGACGGCTGGGACGCTATTGTCCTCGAGCCGGTCGGGACATTCCCGGTCGAGGAGGCCGAGCGAACCGGGCTCGACGTCGACGTCACCGCCGAGGAGTACGAACTCGTCGCGGAACTCATCGAGGACGGGGACGTCACGATTTCCGCGGCCGACGTCTATTACCGACCGCTGGCGGCGGAAAGCGACCGGCGAGTCGCACTCGCCGTCGAGCGCGACGAGGAGAGCGAGACGGCCATCTTCGTCCCCCTCTCCTACGACATCGAAGACTGCAGATCGGTCTTCGAGACGGCGCTCGTCGAGGAGCAGTTACTGATTCACGTGACGGCGGACCCCGAGGTCGGGTGGGTAAGTTTCTCCCACGACGATCCGTCCCTGTTCCTCGAGGAGGTGGACGTTCGACAGTGGAGCGCGGAGTGATCGGCGGCGGGAGCTACCCTCTCGTTCGGAACGACAGGTCCAGCGACGACGCCGAGTGGGTAAGCGATCCCATCGAGATCACGTCGACGCCCGTCGCGGCGTAATCGGGCACGTCTGCGAGGGTGATCCCGCCGCTGGCCTCGGCGAGCACGCCCTCGTGATCGGCGAGCGTCTCGACGGCCGTCCGCGTCTCCGCCGGCGTCATGTTATCGAGTAAGACGATGTCTGCCCCCGCGTCGGCCGCACGGGGCGCGTCGTCGACGGTCTCGACCTCGACGTCGATCTTCGTCGCGAACGAGGTCCGTGCCTGAAAGTGCGCCACCGCCTCCTCGAGCCCCATCTCGGCGATGTGGTTGTCCTTGACCATCACCATGTGCGAGAGGTCGAGGCGGTGGGTGTCGCCGCCGCCCGCGACGACGGCGCGTTTCTCGAGGCCGCGCAGGCCGGGCGTCGTCTTGCGGGTCGCGGCGATCGCCACCGCTTCGGCCTCGGTTCGAGCGCGTTCGACCGCCTCGCGCGTCCGCGTCGCGATTCCCGACGCGTGGCCCGCGAGATTGACGGCGACCCGCTCGCCGCGGAGCACCTCGCGTGCGGCCCCCTCGACTTGGAGCAGTTCGTCGCCGGATTCGACCTCGGTTCCGTCCTCGAGCCGATCGGTCACTGCCACGTCGAGGTAGTCGAAGACGGCCGCTGCTGCCTCGAGGCCGGCGGCGACGCCGGACTCTTTCGCGACGAGACGACCGGTCGTCTCGCCGGGGACCTGATTCGTCACGTCGTGGTGGCCGACGTCCTCGCGCAGCCAGCGTTCGATTTGTGCGTCGGTGATCATGAGTCTCTCAGTCGTCCACCGGCGGTTCGGCTGTTGACTCGTCGGGGTCGGTCGCGACGTAGTGACAGCCCGTCGATTCCGTATTTTCGCCAGCCGCCCGCGCGATCAACAGCGCGGTGATACTGGCATTCCGGAGTTCGTAGAGGTCCCGCGCCGTTCGGGTCCGGATGTAGGCGTCGACCTCTCCTTTGAGCCGCCGGAGGACGGCGCTCGCGCGGGCGATCTCTTCGGGATCGCGCTCGAGGCCAAGATACTCGTCCATCGTCTGCGTAAGCCGCGTGAACTTCTCGGCAGCGAAGCGCTCGGGGAGGTCGGGATCCCGGTTCCGGAGTTCGGGCGCTTCGACCGGCTCCGGATCGAATCCGGTCGCATCTTCGCCGGCCCGCAGGCCCCAGACCAGCCCCTCGAGCAAGCTGGTACTCGCCAGCCGGTTCGCGCCGTGGACGCCGGTGCGAGCGCACTCGCCGACGGCGTAGAGCCGATCGAGCGAGGTTCGGCCCTCCTTGTCGACATTGACGCCGCCACACAGGAAGTGTTCGCACGGAGCGATGGGAATTTCCTCGCCCTCGATGCCGCGGTCGCGACACTTTGCCGCGATACCGGGGTAGTCGGCTTCGAACTCGAGCGGCCCCACGTCGAGGACGACCTCGCCAGTTTCCGCGCGTTCGGTCTCGACGGCGCGGGCGACGACGTCCCGCGGCGCGAGGTCGCCCTGCGGATGGTACTCGTCCATGAACCGTTCGCCGTCGCCGTTTCGCAACACCGCGCCCTCGCCCCGCAGCGCTTCGGAGAGCAAGAACGGATCCTCGCCTGCATAGGCCGTCGGATGGAACTGCACGTACTCCATGTCCTCGACGTCAGCGCCGGCGAGCGCGGCCATCGCGATGCCGTCGCCAGTCGCGTCGTCGGGGTTGGTCGACCGACCGTAGAGCGCGCCGATGCCACCGGTCGCGAGGACGGTCGCACCCGCGTAGATCGGGTGCCCGTCGGATTCCGCGTCACTGACGACGCCGTGGACGCGCCCCTCGGCGGTGATCAACTCGAGCGCGGCGGTGTCCTGGCGCACCTCGATTCGCTCGTGGTCGTCGAGATGGTTCAGGAACGGCCGCAGGATGTGCGTGCCCGTCGCGGCGTCGACGTGGAGGATGCGGTAGTCGGAGTGGGCGGCCTCGCGCGTGTAGTCGAACGACCCGTCGTCGCTCTCGTCGAACCCCACCTCGAGGGTGTCGACGAGCACGTCCTCGACGGCGTCGTCGGCGGCTTCGACGAGTACATCGACGGCGTCGGGATCGGCGGTGCCGTCGCTGGCGTCGATGATGTCCCGTTTGAGGCTCTCGGGATCCCCTCGAGTCGTCGAGATACCGCCCTGTGCCCAGTCGGTACTGGCGCCGTCGGGTTTCGTCGCTTTCGTCAGGAGAAGGACCTCCGCGCCCTCGCGTGCGGCCGCGAGTGCGGCCGAACAACCAGCGATGCCGCTGCCGACGACGAGCACGTCCGCGGTCTCGCCGTCGGTCGTCGTCTCCGTCCCGGTGTTCGTCTCGGTCATGATCAGATCTCGAGCATCCGATCGAGCGCGACGCCCGCGAGTTCCTTCTCCTCGGGCGCGACCTCGATCACGTTGTGTTCGCGACCCTCGACGAGTTCCTCGAGCACCCACGCGAGGTAGTTGGGGTCGATCTGGCGCATGGCGTTGCAGTCCATGCAGGCGTCGCCACAGAGCGGGAGGACGTTCACCTCGGGGTGCCAGCGCTGGAGGTGATTCGTGAGGTGGATTTCGGTGCCGATGGCCCACGTGTCGCCGGGATCGGCGTTCGCGACGGTCTCGCAGATCGTCGCCGTCGAGCCGGCCACGTCCGCGGCTTCGACGACCTCGCGGCGACACTCGGGGTGAACGATGACCTTCGCACCGGGATTTTCCTCGCGGACCTGTTCGATATGGTCCTCGCGGAACCGCTCGTGGACCTGGCAGTAGCCGTCCCAGAGGATGATATCGCTCTCCGCGACTTCCTCGGCATCTTTCCCTTCGGGATCCCACGGGTCCCACTCGGCGATTTCGTCTTCCATGCCGAGCCGGTGGGCGGTGTTCTCTCCGAGGTGCTTGTCGGGGAGGAACAGCACCTTGTCGCCCCGTTCGAAGGCGTATTCGAACGCCTCGTGTGCGTTCGATGAGGTGCAGACGAGCCCGCCATGACTCGCACAGAAGGCCTTCAGATCCGCGTAGGAGTTCATGTACGTGATCGGGATGATGTTTGCGTCGGGCGCGGCGGCCGTGATCTCGGCCCACGCGCTGTCGACCTGCAGGGCCTCGGCCATCCCTGCCATCGGACACGACGCCTCCATGCTCGGAAGGATCACCGACTGGTCGTCGTCCGTGATGATGTCCGCGCTCTCGGCCATGAACGTCACGCCGCCGAAGATCACGTACTCGGCGTCAGCGTTCGCCGCCTCCTTCGAGAGCTGGTAGGAGTCCCCGATGAAGTCCGCGTGCTCGACGATCTCGCGTCGCTGGTAGTTGTGCCCAAGGATCACCACGTCGTCGCCGAGTTCTTCGAGCGCCGCCTCGATGCGGTCCGTTCGTTCCGATTCCTCGAGATCCCGGTACTGGGGTGGCAACTGCTCGAGGTTGTCGTATTTGAACAGACTCAGGTCGGTCTCCAGCTCCGCCGTTTCCATTTTAGTCATCTTCCGTCACCTGTGAGTGATTACAACTCAGTGGGCGCTATTGAATAACTTTTTCCTTCGATACAACCTACTGACGGAATACCACCGACGGGTACGGCGATAGAAATCCATTCGTCGGTTGTTCGTCGCCATTGACCGATCGGAAGCGGTGACTGTCGGCAGTTCGGTCACTGAGGTCCTTTTCGGCGGCGTGCGTACGTCATGTATGGCACTCGAGGACGCGTTCGCGAACTTCACGCGACGGGACTGGGAATGCGAATCAACGGCGGGAACGGTTCGCCTCGCCGTCATCGGGGTCGGCGGCTTCGCACGACAGCGGGCGCTTCCGGGGATCGCCGACAGCAATCGCTGCGAAACGACGGTGCTGGTGGCCAGGCCGCCCGAACGCGTGACCGACATCGCAGAGACGTACGGCGTCGACCATATCGTCGACTACGACGACTTCCTCGCGGGCGAGTGCGTCGACGCCTACGACGCGATCTACGTCGCGGCACCGAACGACGTCCACGGAGAGTATGCGACTACAGCCGCTGAGTTCGGAAAACACGTCCTCTGTGAGAAACCCCTCGAGATCACCGTCGACCGCGCCCAAGCGGTCGTCGACGCCTGCAACGACGCCGGCGTCACGCTGATGACGGCCTACCGACTCCAGACCGAGCCGACCGTTCGTCGCACCCGGGAACTCGTCCGCGAAGGCGTCATCGGCGATGTCGTGCAAGTTCACGGCGGCTTCTCGCATCCGCTGTTGGCCACCGTGGACCCCGATACGTGGCGGCTCGATCCCGAGGTCGCCGGCGGCGGCGCGCTGGTCGATCTCGGTATCTACTCGCTCAATACGATCCGATTCATCCTCGAATCCGAACTCAACAGCGTCTACGCAACGACCCGCTCGGAGGGCGGCCCCTTCGCGGACGTCGACGAACACGTCGCGTTTCAACTCGAGTACGAATCCGGCGCGACGGCCTCGTGTACGGCGAGTTTCGACGCTCACGCCCGGAGTGCCCTCGAACTGGTCGGCACCGGGGGGATGATCGACATCGAGTCGCCGTTCGGCGGCCGCGTCCTCCAGGAGATGGTCATCGAGAGCGGCGATATGCGCATGGAGTACACCGGTCCGTCGGTCGACGAGGTCCGCGAGGAGTTCGACTACTTCGGCTACTGCGTGCTCACCGGGACCGATCCCGAACCCGACGGCGAAGACGGACTTGCCGATCTTCGCGCCATCGAGGCCGCCTACGAGTCGGCCGAGACGGGCCGTCGAGTGAGCCTTGCGTGAGCGACCCCGTCGGCCGCTGGCCGAGACGGTTCCGATACCGGCCGCGGCCGAAACGCGAGGACCGGCGGCTATTCATGTCCGGATCGCTTACCGGCGGGTATGGAGGACGTTACGGACGCTGGAATCTACGCGCGGGAATCGCCGTACCTCGATCGGTACGTCCAGATTGGAGCCGCCAGCGGGCGAGTCCTGAGCGTCTCGTTCCCGGAGATTCCCGACGACGGTGCCGAGGACGACCACGCCGTTCTCGATCGGATCTTCGAGTACCTCGACGGCCTCGAGCCAATCACCTTCGACGACGTGCAGGTCGCGATGACCATGCCGACCGATCAGCGGGCGGTCCTCGAGGGAGTTCAGGAGATCCCCTACGGCGATCAGGTCACCGTCGAGACGCTCGCGCGGATGACATCGGGCCTCGATCACGAGAACGACGACGACATTATTCTCGTCCGAACTGCCCTCGACGAGAATCCTGCCCCGCTCCTCATTCCGGATCATCGTGTGCGCGACGGTCCCAGCGCCGCCCCGCCGGATATCGAACAGAAGCTTCGGTCGCTCGAGGGGCTGTAAGCAGCCGGCTGCCGTACTCTGTTCTTCGATACCTTCGTACTCATTATCGGTACCCATTGACAGATTGCCTGCGGGCAGAACGAAGCTATGTCTCGATCACATATCGAATAGTACAGCGATGGATCGGACGGAAACAGGACTCGAAGCCTTTCGAAATCGTGAGGCGATGTTACGAAAAGCAGCAGAAATCGCTGATATACCGTCTGTCGAGATGCTTTCGCTCGCCGCCGATGACGCTATCGATACGGGATACACGATTGCGGACCTCGAACGTGATCTCGAGCGGATCTGATTGTTGCTGATACACTCCGCCTCTAGTAAGAACAGTAGACAATGTATTTCTATTAGAAATCAGACCGATCGACTTTCTCGGGCGCTTCGAACGCCGTCGCCAACTCGAGCAACTGCACCAGAATCCGGCCCGTCGCACCCCAGACGGTGTAGCCGTTCACGTGGAAGTAGTGAATCACTATCTCGCCGTAGTAGGGGTGGCTCCGGCGCTCGTACTCGTAGTTGTCCGGATCGAGCAGCCCCGAGAGGGGGAGGACGACGATTTCGGCGACCTCACTCTCTTCGCGGACGTACTCCCGATCGGGCACGTGCGCGACGAAGGGCGTCACGGCGTACTCGGTGACCGTCCGGATGTCGTCGAGCTGGCCGACGACCTCGGCTTCGCTGCGCTCGAGGCCGATCTCCTCGTTGGCCTCTCTGAGCGCCGTCTCGAGAATCGTCTCGTCGATCGACTCGGCCCCGCCGCCGGGAAAACTCATCTGTCCGGGGTGTTCGCCGAGGTGGTCGGCCCGGCGGGTGAAGAGCAGGTGGTCCTCGCCGTCGCGGTCGACGATTGGCGCGAGGACGGCTGCGTCGTACTCCTGATCGGTGATCTCGGTGGGCTCGTACGCCGCGATCGGATCGAGGGTCAGTCTCGTCGTCATTCCTCGAGGGTGTCCTCCAGTCGCGTCCGTTCGTCCGCGAGATCGACGGGGGCCCACGCCTCGATGTCGTAGCTGACGTCGAGCAGGGTTCGGAGTCGCGCTGCGTCCCCCTCGGTGACGGCCTCGTCGGCGGCCGCAACGAAGCGCTCCCGGGCCGCTTCACCCAGCGGCTCGCGAGCGGGCCGACGCCGCTCGACGTCGAGAATGTGTGGGAGATCTTCCGCGTGCTCCGGCACCGTCGGAAACGCCGTCGGACCGGGAACCAATAGCGCTTCGTCGTCCGCGGTCGTCGACGTCTCGTCCCGACCGGCGAGCTCGTACCGAACGAGCGCGAACGACTCGAGCGCCTCGTCGATCGCCGTCTCGAGGGCCCCATCGTCGACGGACTGCCCGTCGGCGCGGTAGGCCGCTTCGGCGAGCGCCCGCGCCAGTTCCTCGCGGGTCAGCCCGCCAAAGAGATCGACCACGCCGGCCAGTTCGTCGGCGGTCGCATCCATACACGATCCAACGGCCGGTGAGTGGATTAGTCTTGCGAGCGCGAGCCGATGCGCCGATCCCGCCACGGCCGGGCCGTCGCGAGCACGTCGGACGGCGCGAACGGGGCCTCGGTCCACCGCGGCAGGCGCGCGTCCGATTCCGGTGGTGCGATCGATCCAGCGTAGCGTGCCAGCTGGTCTCGTTCGTCCGCGGGATCGTACTCGAGGCCGTTGAACGCCGCGTCGGCGCGATAGCCCTCGATCAGCTCGCCGCCGACGGCGCGATACCGCTCCGGCAGCGTCTCGTAGTCTGGGTCAACCCCGTGTTCCTCGAGCACCCGCAAGAGCGCGGCGGCGACTTCGCGGCTCATTCCCTCGAGACCGGCGTCGCCGGCGACCGCGCGGTGGTCGTGCTCGTGGCGGCCGAGGTCGACCTGGGCGGTCCCGCCGAAGCCGGCGATCTCGTAGGCGTCGCCGAGCGTGCCGACCTCGAGGCCCCACGCGCGCGGTGGGCGGAGCCGTCGGGCGAGCTCGTCGGTCGCGGCGAACTCGCCGGCCAGCGCGTACCGGAACGCGCCGAGGTAGTCGACGATCGGCGCGTCGTGGGCGTCCGCGAGCGTTCGAACGAGCGGTTCGTAAAACAGGCGGAAGAGCCGACCGTAGAGCCGGTCGCGTTCGACGCGAGCGTAGTACCCCTTCGAAAACTCATAGTCCATCGTCAGCGGCGCGAGCAGCCGGCGGACGTGCTCGGCCTCGTAACTTCGAGCGTCGGCGTCGTGGACGACGACGGTGTCGCCTTCATTGGCGGCGGGTCCAAGTGCGAGCCAGACATCACGGCCCTTTCCGAAGTCGCCCGCCAGTCCCGCCTCGGCGAGCAGTGCGTCGACGCCGGGCGAGTTGCACCAGAGGACGCGCGTCGGCAGCGCGAAGGAATCGAGCCACTCGCGGAACGCCCCGATCTCGTCGTCGTCGGCGCGGACGGGAACGAAGACCGCCGCTGGCGCCGGCTCGAGGCGCTCGAGTTCGCCGAGGACGCGTTCGGCGGCGGGGCTCTCGTACTCGCGGGCGGTCATCGGGACGACGATGGCCGTCTCGCCGACCGCGGTCGCGGCGTCGCGGGCGAGGGCATCACTCATCCCGTCGCCCTCGCCGAACTCGTGGAGCGTCGCGATCCGCTCCTGGACGTACTCCATCGGTGAGTTGTTCGGGCGAGCCGGTAAAACGGCCACGACTCCGGCCAGATATACTGTCGGCTGTCAGCAGACATATCAGCCCGGTGAGTATACGAAGGGGCACCGCCGAATCGGTACCCGGGAACGATCATGGGAGAGACGCGATTACGGACGGGGCCGAGAGCGGTCTCGAGGGCGGCCGAAACGCTCTCGCTGACGGCCGTCTGCTTCGGGAACGAGGACCGACTCGGGGTCCGAAAGAGCACCGGTCTTTTTCTTCCCCTCCTGCTTACAGGCCGAATATGAAATCAGTCCGGAAGGCTCTCCGCGAAGACGAACTCGAGAAGGACACCTACGATCGGCTCGTCTGCGCCGAGTGCGAGAAGCCGCTGAAGACCGAAAACGACCCGGACGAGATCAAGACGGTCCGGATCTGCCCCGACTGCGAGGCGGAGTGGAAGGAGATTCGATAGGGACCGGCAGCCGACCCGTCCACTCGGATCGCGGCGCGCCACCCCAGCGAGTGGCCACCAACGGTTGCAGTGGTATCGTCGACTCGAGACCAGTTTGCGGGCGGTCGACAGACCGGCCGGTCGACACGCCAGGCGTACCGACGTGCCGGCCGTACCGATGTGTCGGCCGTACCGACGTGCCGGCCGTACCGACGTGCCGGCCGTACCGTTTTGCCCCCGAGCGACACAGTTTCGACCGTGAGCTACGACGAGCTTTGCGATCGGCTCGATCGCCTCGAAACTGGCGACACCTGCCGTATCGTCGCGCTCCCCGACGGTAGCGTCGACCGCTGGTACGCGATCGCAGGGGCGGGCGGCGATCGCCTCGAGGAGATCGACGCGTTTACCGACCAACTCGCCTCGGGGACTCGCTCGTTCGCGCTCGAGCCGATCGACGTCCGGCCCGGCGGGCAGGCGGTCAACGCGGCGACGCAGGTTCACGCGCTCGGCGAGACGGCGACGCTCGTCGGTCACCTCGACCATCCGGTACTCGCAGACCTCCCCTTCGAAACGCGCTCGATGGGGACGCCGGCCACGGTTCGCGTGGTCGACGTCGGCCCCGACGAAATCCAGTTTTCGGAGCCGGGGCCGACCGAGAACTGGCGACTCGAGGATCTCCTCGCGGTCATCGACTGGGATCGAATCGTCGGCGCGGACGCGCTCTGTTGCACGAACTGGATCTCCGTGCGGGGACTGACATCGGTCTTCGATCGGCTGGCGACGGCCTCCCCCGATACGCGGCTCCCGATTGTGGTCGACCCTGGTCCGATCGACACCGTCGATCCGGCGGCGCTCGAGGGGCTGTTCAACGCCCTCTCGCGAGCTGACTCGGCCGCCGCGTCACTCGAGGTAGTTCTGAGCGTCAACCCGACGGAACTCGCGGCCGCCGTGAGGACCGCCGACGCGTCGGCTCGCACTCGCGGCGCTGACGAGACGAGCGACGCGCGGATCCGAAGTCGGACCGCGGCGCTGCGCTCGGCGATCGACATCACCGCGGTCGTCTCTCATGGGTCGGACGCGGCCGTCGGGACGACACGCGACGATGCTGCCGCCGTCGAGATGGTCGACCTCGGCGACCCGCGGCGAACGACCGGCGCTGGCGACCGGTTTTCGGCCGGTCTGGCCTGCGCACTGGCCCGCGAATGGCCCCTCGAGACGGCCTTGGCACTGGGAAACGCGTGTGCGGCACACTTCGTCGCGACCGGTGAGACCGCCGATCCGGGAGCGCTGCGTTCGGTGTGCGAACGCGCCGACCGCTGACGCTATCGTTCGCCCGACATCGCGGAAAAGAGCCGTTCCTCGAACTCGTCGCGACTGATCCCGTCGGAGGGGCCGATTCCGTTCATGTGGTCGACCGAGAGCTGCCCGCCGCCCATCCGCGCGTGGCCGCCCGCGCTGGCCATCGGAATGTCGCTGATGGCGTGGCGCAGCGTCTCGCCCATGTGGACCCGGTCGTCTCGCGATCGGCCGGAGAGGTGGAGCGTCCCGTCGTGTTCACCGTAGACGACGACCGCCGTGACTCCCTCGAGATGCATGAGTTCGTCCGCGGCCTGGGGAATCGCGTCGACGTTGCCGATCTCGCCGACGTCGCAGACGGCGAAGGGGCCCTCGACGCGCTTTTGGGTAATCGCCGTCGCCTTGACCTGCAACACGTCGTCGCTGACCTGCGGGTTAGCGACCCGGTCGAGCAGGTCCTCGTCGATCCCGGAAAACAGGGCGGCGCAGGCGTCGAACTCCGCCCGCGAACAGCCGTTCGTCAGGTGGTTCGTATCGGACAGGATACCGTAGAGTAGTCCGGTCGCCAGCTCCGGCGAGATCTCGAACTCGCTCGAGTCCTCCTCGTCGGCCATCGTCGCGCCGATGTCGTGTAGGTACTCGACGAGGATCGTCGACGCCGCACCGTAGTCCGTCCGCACGTCGGTGAACTTCGTGCCGGCCCCGTTGCCGGGATGGTGGTCGACGACCGCGACCGGTTCGACGGTCTGGGCACCGGTAAATCCCCGCGGCGTGTTGTGATCGACCAGCACCACCGCGTCCGACTCGAGTTGCGAACTCGCGTCGACGGACTCGATGTCCAGATCGAGGACGGTCCGGAACGCGCGGTTTTCCTGGTGGCGGATCTCGCCGGAGAACTGCAGGGCTGCGTCGGTGTCGACCGACTCGGCGATCTTCGCGACGCCCATCGCACAGGACATGGCGTCGGGATCGGGGTTTGGATGCATCAGGACTGTCACGTCGTCGTGCGTCGCTAACACGCGCTGGAGCCGAACGCCCGGCGGTCGCCGAAACCACCGAATCACCCACCAGCCACCCAGGACGAGCGCAACGACGGCCAGAACCAGCAACGAAAGAACGAGCGGATCGAGGGACCGGATCGAGTCGCCGACCGACTCGGACACCAGCGGGTTCGCCCCGACGAACGTCGCGGCTGTCGGGGCGCTCCGTAAGCTCATATCAGAAACTCAGATCGAACCACCATGAAATTTCCCCCGATTTCTCCCGATTCGGAGTACATTGTTACCGATGGATCCGTCTCAGTCGGTCTCGAGCGAGTCAGTGGCCTCGGCCTCGGTACGGCTGGCCCTGGGTCATATGGACTATAGTAGCCACTGAAAGTCGTTGCACACCTGATCGCACGAGTACGTTACGATCAGCGTGTAAATCGTTTCAGTGGCTACTATAGCAGTCAGTATCGTCAGCCCGATAGCGCTCGATCGCGTCGCGATATCCCTCTCGAAAGGTCGGATAGACGAACTCGTAGCCGAGATCGCGCAGCTTCTCGTTCGAGCAGCGCTTGCTCGTCAGGATTCGCCGGCGGCCCGCCGCGGAGACGTCGTCGTCCGCGAGCCGCTCGGCCTTCGTTCGCTTCGGCGGGGTTTCGACGCCGCATTCGCCGGCCAGCCAGTCGGCGAACGCCCACTTGGACGCCGGCTCGTTGTCGACTACCTGCACGACCTCGCCGCGCGCGAGGTCTTCCTCGAGCAGGTAGCGGACCGCCCCAGCGGCGTCGTCCCGGTGGATCATGTTCAGGTAGCCCTCGGTGACGGGCCCCTCGAGGTAGCGCTCGAGCCGGTACCGGTCGGGCCCGTAGAGGCCGGCGTAGCGCGCGACGGTGCCCTCGTAGCCGTACTCCGGTGGGTGCTCGAGTGCGATCCGCTCGGCCTCGGCGAGCACCTCGGTCTTGTCGGTGGTGGGCTCGAGCGGCGTCTCCTCGTTGACCCAGTCGCCGTCGTGGTCGCCGTGGACCCCCGTCGACGAGGTGTAGACCAGTCGCTCGGGGGCGTGCTCGCGCTCGCCGAACTCCTCGATCGCCGTCCGCAATCCGTCGACGTACACCTCGCGGGCGGCCTCGGCACCGCGACCCCCGCTGCTGGCGGCGAAGACGATCGCGTCGACGTCCGGCACCGCTGCGAGCGCCTCGCGGTCGGTAATGTCTGCCTGCACCCCCTCGAACCCGGCCGATTCGATCCGCTCGAGGCCCTCGTCCGACCGGCGAACGCCGATCGGCTCATGGTCTCGAGCCGCGAGCTGTCGACCCAGCTCGATGCCGACGTGTCCGCAACCCAGAATTGCGACCTTCATAGCCGGACTCGTGGCCGACTGCACATAATTTCACCGCTCGAGCGCGGGGTTCCGGTCGATTGCACCGCTATTTCCGCGCCTTTTCAATCGGCCACTCGAGGTCAGCGGCGGGTTGTCACTCACTCGACGGTGACTTCGACCGCGTGGGGAAGCGACGCGTTTTCGGCGTAGCCGCCCTCGTTCCACGGATATTCGCCGTCGGCGTCCTCGTCCGGCCCGGCGATCCGCGCGGGTTGGCGGCGGCCGCGTTCGTCCGTGGCTCGAGAGACGAGTTCATACGTGCCGGGCGACGGCTCCCACGCGTCGCGAAACAGCCGCCACGCGCAGTCGTAGTTCGGGCCGACAAACTCCCCCTCCCGCCAGCTGTCGCCGCCGTCGGTCGAGACCTCGATCGCCGTCACCTCGTCGTCGCCGGCCCAGGCGACGCCGACGATCTCGACGACCCCGTCCTCGCGCGGGGTGACGGTCGCGCCGTCCGCGGGACGACCGATCGTGGACTTGACGTTCTCGTCGAAGGTGTAGGGGTGGTCGATCTCGTCGGACTCGAGTTGGTCCCAGGTGTCGAACGTCGAGATCGTCGCGTTGGACTCGGGCTCGACGCCCTCGGGATGGATCCGGTAGGACGACTGCTGCCACTGGGTAAAATCGTCGCCGTCGCGGTCGGCCCACTCCTCGCCGTGGACCATCGTCTCCGTGACGTGGAGCTCGGTGACCCACTTGACGCTGTTGACGCCGTACCAGCCGGGAACGAGCAATCTGATGGGATGGCCGTGTTCGGGCGGCAGCGCCTCGCCGTTTACCTCGTAGGCGAGGATACAGTCCTCGAGCGCCTTTTCCATCGGGATCGAGCGGGCGAACCGGTCGTTCTCGCCGTCGACTTCGGGGTGGTCGCCGCCGACTGCGGTGAGCCACAGTCCGTCGTCGGTCGTCGCACCGTGGTCTGCCAGAATCGCGCTCAGCGGCGCACCCGTCCAGATCGCGGTGCTGACGGCTCCGTACTCCCACTGGACGCTCCCCGTCTCGGGGTCGAAGTAGCCCCGGCCGTTGCCCGCACACTCCATCGTGTGCGCGACCGCGACCGTGGGGTAGTCCTCCCGAAGCTCGGCCATCCCCAGTTCGGCCTCGCGCTCGAGGCCCCCTTCGAGCGCGATCGTCCATTCGTCGGCCGCTGGGTCCAGCGTCTCGTTGCGGTGGCAGACGTAGTGGTCCTCGATCGGCGTGAGCCAGTTCGCGTACGTCGATCGATCGGCCGCGCCGACGACCCGATACCGGTCCTCGAGATCGGTGACGGCCTCGGTGCCGGGTTTCCGATTCAAGATTGCGTCGACCTCCCGTCGACGGTTCTCGCTCCGCTCCGAATTCGACATGGCCGTCCCACATCATCGACTGCGATAAATCTGTGTGGTGTTGCCGATTCACACAGGAATCGGTGGCGCTCCCGATATCGAGACAGGTCGTGCCGAACTCGCCTACGACGCACCGTCCGCGATCACGTACTGGATGTGGACGAACTCGCCGAACGACATCGGCGCTCGCCCCTCGATCTTCTGGTGGACCTCCTTTGCGTCCAGTTCGATATCGAGGTGACTCTCCACCGCGTCCACGTCGAGCACCGCTGTCGACATCCCCAGTAGAAGGTGCTCGAGCGCCATCGTGACGATCGTCTCCGGATCCGGCGTCCCCTCGGCGAGGGACTGAATCTCGGCCGCTTCCTCGAGGGTCAGTTCGGGCGATTTGCCGGCGGTCAGCGCCTCGAGCGTCTCTGCCTCGAGGCTGGTTTCGCTCGCGACGGCCGCGGGGCCGCGATCGTCGACGATCGCTGCGAGGTCGTCCTCGTACTCGGCCCGGAGCTCGGCGGCCGAGTCGGGGACGGTCATCCGCTGTTCGTAGAACATACCGAACACGACGGGAATACGGCAAAAAGGTGTTGTGACCTCCACTGATCGGTGCGGGGGGTCCTCTCGTCTTCGCTCGGAAATCGGCGGTCGGTGGTCGGCAGTCGGCGGTCGGTGGTCGACGGTCGGCCGCCCGCTCGAGCGAGTCGATATGACCGACACCTAGACTGACCGGAACGTTCAACAGGACTCACTCTCATGAGAGTGATATGAAAGTTGCCCTGATCGGAGTCGGTCAGGCCGGTGGGAAGATCACCGAACGGCTCGCCCGGTTCGACGCGGACATGGGTTTTGGAGCCGTTCAGGGTGCGCTGGCCATCAACTCCGCGGACGCAGACCTCCAGTCGCTCGACATCGTCGACACGCAACTGATCGGTGCCGACCGCGTCAACGGCCACGGCGTCGGCGGTGACAACGAACTCGGCACGGAAGTCATGCAGTCGGACATCCAGCAGGTGCTGGGCTCGCTCGACGGCCGCGTCACCTCGACGGCGGAAGCGATCTTCGTGGTCGCCGGCCTCGGCGGGGGCACCGGAAGCGGCGGCGCGCCCGTGCTCGTCCACCACCTCCAGCAGGTCTACGACGTCCCGATCTACGCGCTCGGCGTTCTGCCCGGACGCAACGAAGGGGCGCTCTACCAGGCCAACGCGGGCCGCTCGCTGAAGACCCTCCTCCGAGAGGCCGATTCGACGCTGCTGATCGACAACGACTCGTGGCACGAACAGGGCGAGAGCGTCGAGGGTGCCTTCGAGACGATCAACGAGAAGATCGCCCAGCGGGTCGGCCTGCTCTTCGCCTCCGGCGAGGCCGTCGAAGGAGTCGGCGAAAGCGTCGTCGACTCGAGCGAGGTCATCAACACCCTCCGCGCGGGCGGCGTCGCGGTGCTCGGCTACGCGACCGAGATCGCGAGCGAGGACAGCGGCGAGAACATCACCACCGCGATGAGCGTCTCGAGACAGGCGCTGTTGACGGGGACGAGCCTGCCGGACGCGACGACGGCCGACTCGGCACTGCTCGTCATCGCGGGTCGCCCCGACGCGATCCCCCGCAAGGGCGTCGAGAAGTCCCGGCGCTGGCTCGAGGACGAGACCGGCAGCATGCAGGTCCGCGGCGGGGACTTCCCGCTTGACAGCGATCGCCTCGGCGCGCTGGTCTTACTCGGCGGCGCGGAGCGATCCGATCGAATCGAGGCGTTCATGGAACGGGCCCGGGAGGCGACGGAAGCCCAGGAGACGGAATCGACGGACCACGCCGATCAGTTCGCCGACGATCGGCTCGAGAACCTCTTCTAGACGGTTCTGAACCGTCGGAAGGGCTTTTTACTTCGGGTTCACTGACAGTCACAATGACCGAGGAGTGGACCGGCGGGATCGTCACGGACCGCGGTGGTGACGGCCCGCCGACCGTCGCGGAGTGGGAACCGGTTTTGGTCCCCGGACGACCCCCGTCGTTCGCCGGAGCGGGACCAATCGCCTATCGAACGCGGTTTCCGGACCCTCGAGACGACGAGACCGAACGCGCGATGCTCGAACTCCGCGGAGCCTACGACCGCGCGGAAATCTGGCTGAACGGCACGCGTTTGGCCACTCACGAGCCCCACTTCGTGCCAGCCAGCCTCGAGTTCGATCCCCGACCCGCAAACGAACTGATCGTCGTCTGCGAGCGCCCCGAGTCGTTCGCGGGCATCTACGGGACCGACGCGGTTCCCGACCGGCTCGGAACGCCCGGTATCTGGTGGGGCCTCGAGGTCGAATCGCGGCCCCGGACGATTCTCCGGCAGTTCGAGGCGCGACCGCGACTGGGCGCGGCTCGGGAAGCGTCCGCGAGCGCGGAGGCCGCCGCGACCGGGGTCACGAACGCAACCACTGACGGCGGTGGCGCGGCGATCGATGTCTCATTCGCGGTCGATACCGACGTGACGATCGACGACGCGGTGACGCTGTCGCTGCGACCGGAGGGGTTTCGCGGGGGTGCGTCGATGGAGCGAATTCCGATCGAGACCGAGGCGGGCGAGCGAACGACGGTCTCCAGGACGCTGTCGATCCGGGAGCCGTCGCTGTGGTGGCCCCGCGGATACGGCCCGCAACACCGGTACACGGTGCGGGCGAAACTGGGCGGTGACGCCGTCGAACGGACCGTCGGGCTCCGCCACGTCAAACGCGACGACGACGGCCTGCTGGTCAACGGGAGGCACGTCCGCGCCCGCGGGTTCACGCGACTCCCCGGCGGTGACCCGCGCGAGGACGTCCGCCGGGCCGTCGACGCGAACGCGACGCTGCTTCGTGCTCGCGCGCACGTCCCGCGACAATCGTTCTACGAGGCCTGCGACGAGGCCGGGGTTCTCGTCTGGCAGGATCTGCCCGCCAGCGGAGCCGAGCTTCCCGTTGACCGGGGGACAGAGCTGGCGTCCGCGCTCGTCGAGACGTACGGGCACCATCCGAGCCTCGCGATGGTCGGCGTGCACGATCAGCCGACGGATCCGTACGAACCGCCGCTGGGAAGCGGACTACTCGCGAAACTCGCCGTTCGGTATCGGGCGTGGCGGACGGCGGTTGATCACGGTTCCGCGACCGAGATCGCCGCGGCCCTCCCCGACGGGCTGCCGGTCGTTCCCGTGACGGGGCCGCCGGGAACCGATCCCGACGCAGCCCACCTCTTTCCCGGCTGGCAGTACCTCGAGGCCGCGGATATCGACTGGCTCTGCGAGACCTATCCCGAACTCGGCGAGATCGTCGGCGGGTTCGGCGCGGGCGCACTGGCGGACGACGACGCCGATCCGACTGCGGTTCCGGGCCTCGAGTCGGCGCTGCTCGAGCGCGGCGCGACCGGCGTCGAGGGGTCACAGCGCGAGCAGGCACGAACGCTGAAGACGGTCGCGGAGGCGCTCCGGCGGCGGGGCTGTGGCGTCGTCGCCGCGTCGACGCTCCGGGATAGCGCGCCAGGCGGTGGGATGGGGGTCCATACCGTCGACGGCGACCCGAAGCGGGCCGCCGAGGCGATCGCGCAGTCCTACGAGCCCGTCCAGGCCGTCCTCGATAGACCACCAGCTCCCGGGACGGTCGGCATTACCATCTGTAACGACACGCACGAGGCACTCGAGCCGATCGTCGGCTGGCGGGCCGGCGACCGCACGGAGACGGAACGGGTCAGCGTCGGGCCGCTCGAGACGACGTCCGCCGGATCGGCGCGGATTCCGCCGGAGGCAGACCGGGTCGACCTCGAAATCGCCGTCGGTAATCAGACGGTTCGAAACGGGTATCGGATATAAGTACGGGGCTCACTCAATGGTACCGTCTAACACGGCGGAACGAGGGCCCTGCTAACGGTTTCCAGGGGTGTTGTGACCGGTACATTTAAATTACAAGGGCCAGTATTCACAGATACCAGAACGCCACCGGGGCGCGTATCGCTCGACGATCGATGACAGGAAATCTTATTCACCGAGGTTTCGCAGATCGTGAGCAGTCGCTTCGAACAGGGAGACGGCCACTGCTGAGTCACTCGCCGAATCGTCGGCGAACGGCTCAGGCGGCCGTCAGACCGGTTCTCCGGTGCGGGTATGGCACAGAGGTTTGAGTAACATGGTAGACGAATCGAAAAACATCGAACTGACAGAGGACGACCTAGCAAACAAATCGAAAGGGCAGCTCATCAAGATGGCCGGTCAACTGCGAGACCGGCGAAACGAGCTGAACCAGATGGCTTCCGAGCGCGCTTCCAAACGCGACGATCTCAACGCGAAGACTCGCGAGAAGGTCGACGAAGCCCAAGAGCACCGCGAGCAGCGCGACGAGCTCAACGAACAGGTCCAAGAACACAAGGAAAGCCGCAACGAGCTCAACGCCGAAGCCAACGAGCTGTTCGACAAGGTCGAGCAGCTCAAATCGGATATGGAGCTCAACGAGGGGAAGGATCTCGACGAACTCGAAGAAGAGATCGAGCAACTCGAGTTCAAACAGCAGACCGAGGTCCTCTCGAGCGAGGAGGAAAAGGAGCTCATCGAGAAGATCGAGGGAAAGCGCGAGGAGTACGAGGAGCGCAAGCAGAAGCTCGATCAGAACGAGGACCTCGAGGAACTCGTCGATGAGGCCGAGGAAGTGCGATCGGACGCCTCCCAGCACCACCAGAAAGTGACGGAGCTGGCGGACAAGGCCCAGGAACACCACAACCAGATGATCGAGGCCTATCGCGAGGCTGACGACATCCGTGACGAGGCCGACGAGATGCACGAGAAGTTCGTCGAGGCTCAGGAGGCTGCCGACCAGCACCACGAGGACTTCGTCCGCGTCCAGAAGCGCCTGCGCGAACTGGACAAGGAGGAAGAAGAGGAGCGCAAGTCCGAGCGCGACAAGAAGAAAGAGGAGGCCAAGGAGGAGGCCGAGGAAATCTATCAGAAGTTCAAGGAAGGCGAGACCCTCGACACCGAGGACCTGATGAAACTCCAGAAGACGGGACTGCTCTAAGTCGATTCCGTCTACCGCGATCTCTCTCCCGATTTTCGGATCTCTCGAGCGGTTTTGACTCGTTTTTCGTTCCGACAGGACGACGTCCGTGACTGTCCGACTGCTCCACCTTCGTGGCAACCGCCGCTGGGCTGTACGCTTCCAGTAGCGATCAGTTCCGAACCGGAACGCACCAGTAGCGACTCTCGGAATCGGTCGACATCGCACGGTAGTCCTCACGAGCACCGTACCAGCTGATGTGACGTTCTCAGAACGTGTGACGCAGGTACTGTTCTTTTGTCCGCGCACGTTTTCACCAGAAGCTAGCAGAGTCATGACATCGAACGAGCACCGGTCGGTCGCAAGTCCGACCGCTCGAGAACGGGTGACCGAGTTCTACGCCGGGTTCAATCACGCCGCGGCGAACAGCGGGGAAACGGACGAGTTAGCCACAACGCTGGCGGACGACGTTTGCTGGACCGACGCCACGACCGGCAGTCACGCCGATCGAACCTATACGGGAATCGAGGCCGTCCTCGAGAACGTAATCGAGGGGCCGGGCCGGCGGGCCGATCACCTCCAGGCGCTGCCGGAACGGGTCATCGAGGCGGACGAAACGACGGTCGTAACGGGTGCCTATGTCGGCACGATCGACGGGCGGAATTTCGACGTCGCGTTCGCCCACGTATTCGACCTGGACGACGGACGGATACGGACGTGTACCGCCTACAGGGATACCGCCCTCGAGCAACGGGTATTCGATGCCTAACACTGGCCTGCGGGGGCTAACGCGGCGTGTCCCACTGCGGGATGAAGTATACAATCCATAACAATGGAACGGGACCCACAGTCACTGCTCATGCAACGATATAGGGATATCGTGGACGACGCAGGCGTGGTCGTGCCGGGGATCGATGCCCCGAGTACCGTCGCCTGTCTCCGCTCGCTCCGACCGCGCGGCGTCCGCACGATCGTCGGTTCCGAGTCGCGGTCGACCCCGGCGGCCGCCTCGGCGTACCGCGACGAGTTCGTCGGCCTGCCGGACCCGAACTCGGATCTCGCTGCGTACGGAGACGCCCTTCTCTCGCTTGCCGAGCGCTCGGATGTCGAGACGATCGTTCCGGTCCGCGAGGAGGATGTGTACGTGCTCGCCGAGCGCAAGGATGCGTTCGCCGACGAGGTCGCGACCCCGTGGCCGGACTTCGAAACCCTCCGACAGGTACAGGATCGCGTCGAACTGTTCGCGGCCGCCGCCAAGGCCGGCGTTGCAGCTCCCGACACCGCGCTCCTCGATCAGTGGGACGACTGGGACCGGGAGACGATCGTGAAACCGCGCTACACCGTCGCTTCGTCCGACTATCTCGGCGCGCGGTTTGACGACGCGGATATCGGCTCGACGGAGTTCCAGCAACCGGGCACACGACCGGACCCGCAGGCCGAACTCGAGCGACGCGGCCACATCCCGATCGTCCAGGAGCGGATCCCTAACGTCCGCGAGTTCGGCTTCTTCGCGCTCTACGATCACGGCGAGCCGGTCGCGACCTTCCAGCACTGTCAGCGGCGGGCCTGGAAGTACTGCGGCGGCCCCAGCGCGTACCGGGAGTCGGTCCACATTCCCGAACTCGAGACTGCCGGCCGCGCCCTGCTCGACGAACTCGAGTGGCACGGGCTCGCGATGGTCGAGTTCCTGCGCGACCCCGCGGACGGCGAGTTCAAGCTGATGGAGATCAACCCGCGGTTCTGGTCGTCGCTGCCCTTTTCGGTCCGGGCGGGCGCGGATTTCCCCTACTACTACTGGCAGCTGGCGCACGACGAGCCGATCGCGTCGGAGCCGACCTACGAGGTCGGGATGGGCGGCCACCTCCTCCGGGGCGAACTCAGCTATCTCCACAGCGTGGTGACCGAAGAATACCCGCTCGTCGAACGCCCGTCGCTCCGGACGGCCGCGCGCGAGGTCGCCACGTCGCTCGTTCGCCACCCTCGATTCGATTACGCGGTCCCCGACGATCCGGTGCCGTTCTTTCAGGACGGCGTGAACCTCGTCCGGGCGTGGCTCGACAGTCGGTCCGACGCGGAGCCGCCCGCAGAGACCGAGGCGAGCATCGAGACCGAACTCGCGGACGAAGACGGGACGGAGTCAGCCGACACGAGTCCGACCGCGGAGGGGGACTCGACGCGGTCGGCCCAGACTGACGGCGGGTCGCCATCCGACTCCCGGCGGCCGTAGCCCCGATTGGCGTGGGTCCGGCCGTCGGTGATGACCGCCAACGCTTAACGGGAACCGCCCCCAGATATCGGTATGACTCGAGGTGCTGTCCGTGGTCAGTAGTGGCGGGATCGATCGACTCGCGACGGTCGCTCTCGGCGGACTCGCGTCCGCCGCCGTCGCAGTCGCCCTGTTCGTCGTCTATCCGGAGACGCTGACGGATCTGTTCGGCGTGTTGGTCGCTCTCGCGTCCGTTCTCGTCGGGTTACGGTTCGCGAGCAATATCGCCGGCTCGCTGTTTCCGGCCTACGATGTCGCCGAGGTCGCCGTCGAGGGGCCGATCAGCCGGGACGGCGGTGGCGGCCCGCTTCCCACGAGTCCGGGCGCGACACCGGCAGACGACGTCGTCGACCAGATCGACCGCGCGAACGACGACGACAACGTTCGGGCGCTGCTCCTGAAGCTGAACACGCCCGGCGGCGAAGTGGTGCCGAGTGACGACATCCGCCTCGCGGCCGAGCGGTTCGACGGACCCACGGTCGCCTACGCGACGGACGTCTGTGCCAGCGGCGGCTACTGGATCGCCAGCGGCTGCGACGAGCTCTGGGCACGAGAGGGCTCCATCGTCGGCTCGATCGGTGTCATCGGCTCGCGGGTCAACGCCAGCGCCCTCGCCGAGAAGGTCGGCCTCTCTTACGAGCGATTTGCCGCCGGCGACTACAAGGACGCCGGCACCCCGCTGAAGGACCTCGAGGACGAGGAACGCGAGTACTTGCAGGGAATAATCGACGACTACTACGACACCTTCGTCGAGCGGGTCAGCGACGGGCGGGACCTCGAGCCCGAGTTCGTCCGCGACACGGAAGCACGGATCTACCTCGGCGAGCAGGCGCACGACCTCGACCTGGTCGATCACCTCGGCACGCGGCGCGAAATCGAGACCGAACTGGCAGACCGCCTCGACACGGACGAAGTGACCGTCGAGGAGTTCGAACCCGATCGGCCGCTGATGGCCCGCGTCGGCGCGGGAGCGCAGCAGGTCGCGTACGCCTTCGGTGCCGGGATCGCAGGCCTCGGTGATGGGCGCGGGTTCCGGCTGCGAAGCTGAGGCGGTAGTCGGTCTCCGTTGCGGAGCGACGGTGACTGCCGGTCACCGCTGCGTGTTTGGGCGGCAGTCCAGCCCAGAACTGGTACTGCAACCGCCCACAGCGGGGTCGCCTCGCGCGACGGCGGCGTGGCCGCGCTCGAACGAGTAAGTGGTTTTATCGTTGCACGGAATGCATCGCCTACCGTGACAACGCTGGTCGTCTGCCTCGACCGGACCGACGATGTCGGCCGGAAGACTGGCCTCCGCTCGCCCGTCGTCGGCTGGGAGGCAGTCCGCGCGCTCGTGACCGACGTCGGCCTCGCGGATCCGGAGGACTCGGGAGTGAATACCTTGCTCGAGTCGCTGCGGGTCGCCCAGGACCTGCGCGACGAGAACGAAGAGGTCGTCGTCGCGGTCGTCTCGGGCGACCGCGAGTCGATGGTGTCGGCCGATCGGGCGGTCGCCGAGCAACTCGACGATCTCATCGCCGACTACGACCCTGACTCGGCGGTCGTGGTGACCGACAGCGCGGACGACGAACGGCTGATTCCGATCGTCGAGAGCCGCGTTCGGGTCGACTCCGTCGACCGTGTCGTCGTCCGGCAGGCCCGCGACATCGAGTCGACGTACTACCTGCTCAAGCAGTTCCTCGCGGACGAGGAACTGCGCCAGACCGTCCTCGTTCCGATCGGGTTGACCCTGCTCGTCTTTCCGCTGCTCGCGACCACCGTCGGTCCCGCGGAGGGAGCGGCCGCGATCACCACCGTCATCGGACTCTTCTTGCTCTACAAGGGGTTCAACGTCGACGAGATTCTGGCGAGATTCGCCCACCAGACGCGAGAGTCACTGTACTCCGGCCAGGTGTCGGTCGTCACCTACGTGGTTGCGGCCGGACTGACGTTCATCGGTCTGTTCGTCGGTGCGCTCGGCGTCTCGAATCTCGGAGACACGCCAGGGGTAGTCATCCCGGCAACGCGCTTCGCGTTCGACAGCGTCCCCTGGCTAGCGATGGCCGCACTGACCGCCAGCGCCGGCCGACTGCTCGACGAGGCGATCGGCGAGGATCCGATCCGCCGGTCCTTTCTCAACCTGCCGTTTATCGTCGTCGCCGTTGGGCTGGTGGTTCGGGGCTTCTCCGCGTACTTCCTCGAGGAACAGGACGTGATCGATCCGTTCGTCGTCCCCGAAAACGAGTTCGGGATCTTCTCGAACGAGCAGTTCGTGATGGTAGCCGGGGAACGGCTCGCGCTGTTCGTCGTCACCGCGATCGTGATCAGCCTCGTCGGGGCACGGATCGCCTCGTCCGTCAGCGGCTCGCGCGAGGACGCCGAACGCGGCGACGGCGGTCCAGAGACGGAACCCGCGGACGGTGACCCACCGTCGCCGGACGGTCCCGAGTACGACGCGCCGGCCGGTACCGAGGCGATCGCCGATCGCGAGGCCGATCCGACGCCGGAGCGGTTCGATCCCGAGCGCACCGACGGCGGGGCCGACTCGAACGCGAGTCCCGATGCCGGTACTGACCCGAGTACGGGATCCGACGCCGGCGGTCGGGACCCCTGATCGTCCGGACTCGGTATTCATTTACCCGCTCTTGCCCATCACCGACCATGAGCGACGCAGACGGCGCGTGGGTGAGCCTCTTCTCCGGCGGCAAAGACTCCTCGTGGGCGCTGTATCGGGCCCTCGAGGACGACTTACCCGTCGAACGGCTCGTCACCGTCCATCCCGCGGGCGACTCGTACATGTATCACGTCCCCGCGACGGAGCTTGCCGCGCAGGCGGCGGAAAGCATCGGGATCGAACTGGTCGATGTCGAACCCGACGACTTCGCGGCCGACGCGGCGACCGACTCGAGCGTGCAGGGCGACGACGAACTCGAACCCCTCGAGGCCGCCCTCGAGCAACTCGACCGCGAACTCGCGGACGGCATCGCCGGCGTCACGGCAGGAGCCGTCGAGAGCGAGTACCAGACGAGCCGCATTCGGGGGATGTGCGACCGCCTCGACTGCGACCTCTTCGCACCGCTGTGGCAGGAAGATCCCCGCGAACTGGCCGACGCGATGCTCGAGGCGGGCTTCGAAATTGCGATCATTCAGGTCGCGGCCCACGGACTCGACGAGTCGTGGCTGGGTCGAACACTCGACCGCGAGGCGATCGCCGATCTCGAGGATCTCCACGAAGAGTACGGCGTCCACATTCTGGGAGAGGGCGGCGAGTTCGAGACGCTGGTTGTGGACGGACCGCACATGGATCGGCGGATCGACCTCGAGTACGAGACCGAGTGGGATGGGACGCGCGGGCGG
>NZ_JBHDYC010000017.1:0-103825 GCF_041894845.1 Natrinema sp. H-ect4 | reverse complement strand
GTGTAATCGTACTCGACGACGGTCGAGATCTCGCCGGCGGTCATCGGCCCCTCCACGTTGCGCCGGAAGTCAGCGCCGTGGTCGGCGATCGCCTCGTGGTACTCGATGACCGGACCGAGGGTATCCAGATCGCCGCCGTAGGCCCGGTTGACCGACAGCGCGGAGGCCTGCCCGTTGGCGGTGTGGGGCGGTGTGAACGCCAGATCCTGTGCGATGTCGGGATGTTTCAGGTCCTCCCACGTTTCGGGCGCGTCCAGTCCCCGTTCCTCGTAGACGTCGGCCCGGTAAGTCACCGCGGTCGTCATCTGGCGGGTCGCGGTCACGTGGCCGTTGTCGGTCTTCAGATCGCCGGGAACGACGTCCCAGTTGGCCGGCTTGTAGTCGGTCGTCAGGTCGTCGTTCATCGCCTCAAGGCCGAACGAGTAGCCGCCGTTGTACGCCGAGTGGGTCGGGTTTCGGGCGTTGGCCCGCATGTCCTCGAGGGCCTCACCGGAGGAGCCCTGCGCGTCGTACAGCGGGAGGTCGTACTCCGCTTCGAAGGCTTCCATGACGGCTCCCCAGTTCGACCAGCCGGTCTGGACGCAGTAGATCTGTAGTTCGTCGGGGAACGACGAGGAGTCGATCTCGGTCTCGTACTCGCCGTGGCCGACGGTGTAGGTCTCGCCGCTCCCCCCGCCGGTGAGATCGCTCAGACAGCCCGCGACCGCGACGGTCCCGGCGGCAACCCCACTCGAAAGCACTTTTCGTCGCGTCGTCCCTGTCGGGTCGGACATACTCGAGAATCCGCCAAAACCTACTAATCAGTTGCTATGTTCGGACTACTGACCTATATAGAACGCCGTAGCGACACGGACCGGTCGGGTCCGATCCCTAGCTGGGCGCCGGCTTCGAGCGTCACCCCTGTCCGACCATCCGCTCTTCGTCCTCCCACTCCTCCTGGCGGAGTTCGTACTTCTGGACCTTTCCCGTCGCGGTCGTCGGCAGTTCCTCGACGAACTCGACCCTGTGGACTACTTTGTAGCCCGCGAGGTTCTCGCGAGTAAAAGCCTCGAGATCGCCCTCCGTTACGCCCGGATCGTCGGGATCGCCACTCGCCGGCACGACGAATGCCTTGGGCGTCTCGCCCCACTCGTCGCTGGGCGCTGGAATCACGGCCGCGTCCGCGACCGCGTCGTGATCGAACAGCGCGTCCTCGAGTTCGATGCTCGAGATGTTCTCGCCGCCGGAGATGATGATGTCCTTCTTCCGGTCCTGAATTGCGATCAGGCCGTTCTCGTCGATCGTCGCGAGGTCGCCGGTGTGATAGTAACCCTCGACGCGGTCGGTAAAGGCCTCCTCGGTCGCCTCGGGCTTCTCCCAGTACTTCTCCATGATCTGGTTGCCCCGGACGACGACCTCGCCGAGCGTCTCGTCGTCGCGCGGGACGTCGTTTCCGTCCTCGTCGACCACCCGGATTTCGGTCCCGAGATAGGCCAGTCCCTGCCGCTTCTTGATCCGGAACCGATCGTCGCTGTCGTCATCGAAGCGCCGGCGGGCGTCGGAGGTGGTGATCAGCGGCCCGGTCTCGGTCGCGCCGTAGACGTGCTTCAGGTACCAGCCGAACTCGTCCTCGACGGTTCGGATGGTTGCTTCCGGCGGCGCGCTGCCGGCGGTCGCGAGTCGGACGTCCGCGTCGCCGGCCGTCTCTGGCTCGTTTGCTTCATAGTACTCAACGAGCATGTTCAACACCGTCGGGGCACCGCACATGTACGAGACATCTTCCGACCGCACGGTCTCGAAGATGTCCGCGGCGTCGACCCCGCGCGTACAGACGTGTTTCGCACCGATCCCGGTCACGGCGAAGATGTGGCCCCAGCCGTTCGCGTGGAACATCGGCAGCGTCCACAGGTAGGTGTCGTCGTCGGTGATCTCCTGGTGGGCCACCAGCAGGTAGGCGTGAATCGTTTCGCAGCGATGGGTCCGGCAGACCCCCTTCGGATCGCCCGTCGTCCCCGAGGTATAGTTGATCGTGATGATCTCGTCCTCGCTCATTTCGGGGCGGTCGTACTCGGTGCCCGCGTCCTCGAGCACGCCGTCGAAACTCTCCCAGTCACCGTCCACTTCGGTGGGATCGTTCGTGATGAAGGTCTCCGTCGGCACCTCATCGCGAACCGCCTCGATGCGCTCGGCGAAGTCGTAGTCGGCGTAGATCGCGTCCACGCCCGCGTCCGAGAGGATATACTCGAAGTCGTCGGGTGTGAGCCGGTAGTTCAGCGGGGTGTGGACCGCCCCCGTTTGCATGATTCCGTAGGCCGCCTCGAGGTGGTAGTGCGTGTTCGGATCGAGGACGGCGACGCGGTCGCCCTTTTCGATCCCGCGCTCCTGAAGCGCCGCTGAAAACCGATCGGCGCGCTCGCCGAGTTCGTCGTACGTGAACCGTTCGCCCGTGGTGGCGACGACCGCCTCGTCGTCGCCGTAGTGCGTCCGCGCCCGGTCGAGGAACTCCGGGACGAGCAGTGGCTTGTGCATACATACCACGATTCATCGGCGGGGCATACGGTTGTTTCGATCTGTCGTATTTTCTGATAGTTCCTCGAGTCGAGCGCCTTCACTCCGAAGCCAGCCAACCTGTTCCCCATCGGCTACCGATAGCAACCGCAACAACCACGAGTACGAGTCCGGCGAGCCCGTACACGAACGACGAGAGATAGGTGTCCGTGAGCCAGATCAGTACTCCCGATCCGCCACCTGTACCCAATATCTGTAGAACGGTTATCCCACGTTCATCGATTCGATTTTCGATATATACTGTCAAAACGGACTCATAGATGAGTAATGCAAACCCAAAGATGACACCGATACAAAGGGCGACTACTGAATCAGCCATCACTAATAGATACCGCGTCTCCACTGCATTTATTTTTCTATCCCAACAGGATCCGAATCTCTCCAGCACCCCTTCTTTCCAGGTTACTTCTCTGTTCACTGGTCCGCGTCGGCTGGCGCTCGAGGCGTCGCTGAGTCACAAACGGACGATCGAAACGGCAAAAACTGGACGCGGGCGATCCGCGACGATTAGTCGGCCTGCACGGCTTCGGCCGTCTCGTCTTCGCGGTAGTGCTCCGCGATGAGCTCCTCGTCGATCCGGTTGAGCGCCTCTTTCGGCAGGGTCGACAGCAGATCCCAGCCGATATCGAGCGTCTCGTCGATCGAGCGGTTGGTGTCGTACCCCTGCTGGACGAACTCCGTCTCGAAGCGGTCGGCGAAGTCGAGGAACTTGTTGTCCCGCTCGGAGAGGGCTTCGCGACCGACGATGTTCACGAGGTCGCGCAGGTCCTCACCCTCCGCGTAGGCGGCGTACATCTGGTCGGAGACGTCGCCGTGGTCCTCACGGGTCAGGCCCTCGCCGATCCCGTCGTCCATCAGCCGCGACAGGCTGGGCAGGACGTTGACCGGCGGCTCGATCCCCTGACTGTTGAGGTCCCGATCCATCATGATCTGGCCCTCGGTGATGTAGCCAGTCAGGTCCGGAATCGGGTGCGTGTCGTCGTCGCCGGGCATCGTCAGGATCGGAATCTGCGTGACCGATCCCTCCTTGCCCTCGATTCGACCCGCGCGCTCGTAGAGCTGCGCCAGGTCGGTGTACATGTATCCGGGGTAGCCACGCCGGCCCGGGACCTCCTCGCGTGCGGCACCGATCTCCCGCAGTGCCTCACAGTAGTTGGTCATGTCCGTCAGGATGACGAGCACGTGGTAGTCCTTCTCGAAGGCCAGATACTCGGCCGTGGTGAGCGCGAGTCGCGGCGTGACCTGCCGCTCGACTGCGGGGTCGTCCGCGAGGTTCATGAAGACGACCGAGCGCTCGAGTGCGCCCGTGCGTTCGAAGTCGTCCATGAACTCGTTGGCCTCTTCGGCCGTGATTCCCATCGCGCCGAAAATGACTGCGAACTCCGAGCCCTCGCCCGATTCGTCTTCCTCCGGAACCGTCGCCTGTCGGGCGATCTGGAGCGCGAGTTCGTTGTGGGGCAGCCCCGAACCGGAGAAGATCGGGAGCTTCTGGCCTCGAACCAGCGTGTTCATGCCGTCGATGGCGGAGACGCCGGTTTGGATGAACTCTTCGGGGTACTCCCGCGAGTAGGGGTTGATCGCTTTGCCGACGATATCCTGTCGTTCGTCGGGAACGATCTCCGGACCGCCGTCGATCGGGTTCCCGGAGCCGTCGAGCACCCGTCCGAGCAGATCCTCGGTGACAGGCATTTTCATCGTCTCGCCCAGGAAGCGAACGGAGGCGTTGCGGTCGATCCCGCCCGTCCCTTCGAACACCTGAATCGAAACGATCCCTTCGCTCGATTCCAGCACCTGGCCGCGCAGCGTTCGCCCGTCCTCGGTCTCGATCTCGACGATCTCGTCGTAGCCGACCGGTTCGTCGACCTCGGCGAACACCAGCGGACCGCTGATTTCCGTGATAGTCTGGTACTCTTTCATTGTTTAATACAGTGCGCGCAGTTGATCTGCGAGGTCGCTCTCGATGTCGTCGATGAACTCGTTCCACTCCTCGGCCGTGCCCATCCGGTTGAGCTGCGGCGCAGCGTCGACGTCCTGAATCTCCTCGACCGGGACGCCCGCTTCGAGCGCTTCAAAGGCCTCGTCGTTGAACGTCTTGATGGCCTCGAGCATCCGGTAGGTCTTCTCGGGTTCGCAGTAGGTGTCGACGTCGTGGAGCGCGTTCTGCTGGAGCCAGGCCTCACGGATGTAGCGTGCGACCTCCATCGTGAGCTGCTGGTCCTCTGGCAGCGCGTCCTTGCCGACGAGCTGGACGATCTCCTGAAGCTCGTCCTCCTCGTCTAACACGTCGACCGCCCACTGGCGGGTCTCCGACCAGTCGCCGGCGACGTTGCTCTCCCACCACGGGTCGAGTTGGTCCTTGTACAGCGAATAGGACTCGTTCCAGTTGATCGAGGGGAAGTGCCGACGTTCCGCGAGGTCGGCGTCCAGCGCCCAGAACGTCTTGACGATACGTAGCGTGTTCTGGGTGACCGGCTCGGAGAAGTCGCCGCCCGGCGGCGAGACCGCGCCGACGACCGAAATCGACCCTTCGCCGCCGTTGATTAGCTGGAACTTGCCGGCGCGCTCGTAGAACTCCGAGAGCGCAGCGGCCAGATACGCGGGGTAGCCCTCTTCGCCGGGCATCTCCTCGAGTCGACTCGAGATCTCCCGCATGGCCTCGGCCCACCGCGAGGTGGAGTCGGCCATCAGTGCAACGTCGTAGCCCATGTCGCGGTAGTACTCCGCGATCGTGATTCCCGTGTAGATACAGGACTCACGTGCTGCAACGGGCATGTTCGACGTGTTTGCGATGAGGCAGGTCCGGGCCATCAGCGGGTTCCCGGTCTGTGGGTCCGGCAGTTCCGGGAAGTCCTCGATGACTTCAGTCATCTCGTTGCCGCGCTCGCCACAGCCGATGTAGACGACAATGTCCGCGTCGGACCACTTGGCGAGTTGCTGCTGGGTGACGGTCTTCCCGGAGCCAAAGGGGCCGGGAATCGCCGCCGTCCCGCCCTTTGCGAGCGGGAAGAGGCCGTCCTGCACGCGCTGGCCCGTCACCAGCGGTTCGGTTGGCGTCTCCTTGTCACCGGCGGGCCGGGCTTCGCGGACCGGCCACTCCTGGTGCATCTGGATCTCCTCGCCGTTGTCGAGTTCGACGACGGTCTCCTCGACGTTGAATTCGCCGTCACCGACGGTGGTCACTTCGCCGCCCTCGTAGTCCGGGGGCACCATGACTTTGTGGTCGATCGTGACGGTCTCTTCGACGACCCCGACGACGTCGCCGGGTTCGACGGTATCGCCCGTTTCAACTTCGGGGGTGAACTCCCACTTCTTCTCGAGGTCGATCCCCGGGGCGTCGACCCCGCGGTCGAGGAACGCGGTCCCCATCTTCTCCTCGAGGACGTCGAGTGGCCGCTGGACGCCGTCGTAGATGGAGTCCAGCATGCCGGGTCCGAGGTCGACGCTCAGGGGCTCGCCCGTGTTCTGGACGGGTTCGCCCGGGCCGACGCCGGAGGTTTCCTCGTACACCTGAATTGTGGTCAGGTTCCCTTCGATTTCGATGACCTCGCCCATCAGTCCTTCGTCGCCGACGTAGACGACGTCGTTCATCCGGGCGTCGAGGTCCGTGGCGGTCACGACGGGACCACTCACGCTTTCGATTACACCGTCTTCGTCGACGGATTCGATGTCTTCTGCCTGGCTCATAGTTTAGCTGTCTTCGTCCTCGTCCATCAGGTCGATCCCGATCGCGCGTTTGATCTGGTCGCGCAGGCCGCCGCCACCGGTGCCGCTGCCGATGGTGACGACGACCGGCTCGACGCTCGTTTCGACGTCCTGTCGAACGTTCCGCGACAGATAGTCGAGGTCCTCGTCGTGCATGATGACGATGCCGACGCCCTCGTCCTCGAGGGCAGTCATCGCCGCGTCGTCTAACCGTTCATCCTTCTCGTCGTCCGGAACGTTCTCGAATCGGCGGACGCCCGCGAGGCGAAAGCCGGTCGTGAACTCCGGGCTGCCGACGACTGCGATTTCCTGGCTCATAGAGTCACCAGCTCCTCTTCGATTTCGTCCTCGGAAAGGCCGACTTCGCGACCCCGTGCGATCGCGCGAATGTTTTCGACCTCGCGCTCCTTCGCGAGGATGTACGACAGCACGGCCGACACGGAGGTCGGATAGATGCTCGAGAGCGTGTCCGCGTACTCGAGCAACGCAGCGTCTAGTGCGTGCTCGAACTGGATAAGGCTATCAGCTTCTCGCAGCCGCGAGAGCGCGTCCGAGAGCCGGTCGCCGTAGCGGCCGTTTTCGGCGATGTGATCGACGAGCGCGTCGTAGTCGCCGATGAGTCGGCTTAGCTCCGACTCGCTGAACAGGACGCCGCCCTCGATGTAGTAGCTCGCCGGATCGAGGTCGGCCCCGCTCCGTGCGAGACGCAACGCGTTCCGAGCGTTTCGAAAGTCGATTTCGGCCTCGAGAAACTCGACGTAGTTCGCCTCTGGCCCCTCGTAGGGCCGGCCGAGGTCTGCGAGCAGGTTCTCGTAGAACGCTCGGTCCAGCGCGTTTTCGAGCGGAATGAGCGCACCGGTCTCCTCGAACGCTTCGGTGGCGGACGCCAGCGGCTCGCCGAATATCGATCCGTCGAGTAGCTCGATCACGTCATCGATCTCGTCGACCTCGACCAGCCGATCGATCGTCCGCTCGTCGAGTTCGCCGGCGCGGATGAGGTCCGTCCGGATCTCCTCGGGATCGCTGTCGGTGTAGATCCCGCGGATAATCACCTTGATGTTCCAGACGTCGAACTTCCGGAGGTACCGGGCGATGAGGTCGTAGAGTCGTCCGTTCGACCACTCCAGAAGATCGTCGAAGTGCTTCGCGAGGTTGCGGTTCAGCGCGTACTCGATCAAGTCGACGCCCGAAAACCGCGTTCCGAGCTCGTTGATTTCGCGCTCGTACTCCGTTTCTTCCATGAACCGCGCGATCTCGCTCGGCCCCATCCGGATCAGCTTGCGGTAGTCTTCGTCCGCGAACAGCGTGGCTCGGCGTGACCGAACGCGAGCGTTCACGTATTCCGGATTTGAGGCACCTGCGCTCATTGTTCGAAGAGTCGGTTGCTGATCTCCTGGAGGTTGTCTTCCCACACGTCCTCGAGCACCGAGTCGAACGTGTTGTTGATTCGGACGCGGGACTGGTCGCTCTCGACGACGACGCCGCCAAGACAGTCGTACTCGCCGGCGTACTCGTAGCCGTCGTAGTCGTCGATGATCGACTCGATCAGTTCGGCGTCCTCGTCGCGACCGTAGACGTTGACGTCGTCGCCCTCGTCGAACTCGGCGCTCGCTGCGTCGAGCAGGTCGCGTGTGAGTTCCTCGCGGGTGTCTGCCTCGAGTGCGACGAGTTCCGATTCGACCGCGTCACGGACCTCGCCGAGGACGTCACGGCGTGCCTCCAGGCGCTTTTGTTTCGCCTCCAGCTTCGCGCTGGAGAGTCGCTGTTCGCGCAACTGCTCGATCTCGCGTTCGACGTCGGCTTCGGCGTCGGCGACGATCTCGTCTGCGTCTGCTTGGGCGGTCGACTCGATCTCTTCGGCGCGCGTTTCGCCCTCCGATCGGATGTCCTCCGCACGCGCGTGAGCCTCTTCTCGAATGTCCTCAACGACTGTATCCAGACTCATAGTAAGAAAGTTCGATAGAACGCTTTAGACGAAGAGCGCGACCAGCGCGAAGATCACGAGCGTCTCGGGCAGGACTGTCAGGAGGATCCCGATACCTGGCGAGATGGAGTCTTCGGCGAGCGCGCCGACGACTGCGGCACCGATACCGCGCTCCGCATACCCTGCGCCGATCGCTGCGAGACCGATACCGAGTGCAGCTGCCGCTCCCTGCTCGATCGATGGGCCGCCGCCCGCGGCACCGTCTTGCTGCAGGACGACGTTCTCGGCGAGACTGTTCATGGCGATCGCGATGTCAGGTAGAGGTTCGATCATGATTACGTGTTCTCTTGTGGTTGTGAAACCGGACAGGTTCTACTACTCCCCACCGTCTTCATAAAACTTCCCAAACCATATTGCCGAATCCCGTCGTGTAGCCGCTGAGCTCCCTTCACGGAGGATATTACATTTTCCGATTTCCGACCGGCTGTGTCGCTCGTTCACTCGTCTCGAGACCGGGGCCAATCGAGAGGTGCTCTCGCCGACGAGTCGTTATCGTAGCCATTGAAACGATTTCCACACTGATCGCAACGCCGTCGTTCGATCAGGTGTGCAGTGACTTTCAGTGGCTACTATCGCGCTCTATTTCGCTCTATCAACGAGTGACATCGAATACCCGTTAGCGATTGTGACTCGTTCTCGCTTCCGAGCAGGTCCAAGAACACTGCGAGCTGCCGCTCGAGTAGCCTATGACAGTTGATAGATACAGCAGAGAACGGTGAGCGGTCGTCTCAGTCGTCGTCGGACGAACGCTCGTGGCCGAAGGGGCTGAACTCTCGGCCGCCGCCCTCGTAGAATTTGTTGAAGAACTCGACGTACTCGAGGCGGATCCCCTGCAGGCCGGCGCTCGTGACACCGAGCAGGAGGACGACGATGTGGCCGAGGACGAGGATGAACACGCCGATGATGGCCGTGCCGATCCCGCCGTGGAGCAGGCCGTTGAACATGACCTCCGTTACCTCGTGGCCGTGATAGGTTCCCTGCTCGAGCATGTACTGGGGCGCGTGGCTCGTTCCGAAGTGCCACTCGGCACCGGACTCCGTCTCGACGACGTACACCCCGAAGAACAGCATGTTGACGACGAACGCCATACCTGCCTTCGCGAGAATGACCGCTGCGATCCGCAGGTACGAGAGCACGTCACCGAGGACGCTGAAGCTCTCGAGGCCGCCGATGATGATCCCGAGCACGCCGTAGTGTCGGACCTCGCCGTAGATCATTGTCACCAGCCCGATCACCGCGACCGGAATGCCGATGTAGAGACCAACCTCGGCTGGGAGGCCCGTGAAGCCGAGTTCGTACGCCGCCTCGGATCCGTTACCGAGCGAGGTGTAGAGGAACGACGGCTTCGGGCCGTCGTACTCTGGCGCCGATCCGACGCCGTGAAGGCTGAAGATCCAGGCCCAGAAGCCGAGCATGAGCAGCGCCCACGAACCGTGTTCGAAGTAGGATTCGGCGACACCGTGGCTCATGTCGTTGATGAAGCCGAGGATGTAGCCGACGGTGAGGTGGAGCAGACCGAGCAGGACGCTCAGCATGAGCCACGTCTGGCTGTACTTCGAGTACACCGGCTGGAGGCCCTTGTGCATCGGCGGCGAGCCGCCGAAGAGGATATCTCCCAGGACGTGCATGCCGAAGATTTCCCCGTACAGGATACCGAACAGCATCGTGAAGCCGCCGGCCCACATCCCGATCGCACCGAGGCTCCGAATCACGTCGCTGTCGAAGCGACTGTACAGCAAGAATCCGATCGCCGTGTACAGGATCCCGTAGCCGAGGTCGCCAATCATGAACCCGAAGAACGCCGGGAACGTCAACAGCAGGAATATCGTCGGATCGAGTTCGCTGTACTTCGGTCGGTCGATCATCCTGAGCAGGAACTCGAATGGCTTCGCCGCACCGGTGTTGTCCTGCACGACGGGCGGTTCGTCCACCATCGTCACGACGCCGGTGCTACCGGTCGCCGTCGTGCCACCGTCGGCGGCCACCTCTCGAGTCGCAGCCTCTCGTTCCTCCTCGTCAGTCGTCTCGTCCGAGCCGCCGGGTCCGCCGTGGTCGACGTCTTCCGTGTGCGTCGGATACCCTTCATCGTTGTAATCGGCTCGCACGAGTTCCTCGACTTCGATGCTGTCGCCGACGGCGTCGTTCAGCGTGGTGACGAGTCGATCGTACTCGTCCGTCGGGAGCCAGCCCTCCGCGACGAACGCGTGTTCGGTTGTCGCGAACTGCAGCGGCGCTTCGGATTGCTGGACCTCGACGGTCAGTTCCTCCTCGACGCGCAGGAGGAATGCGGCTTCCTCACGCTTGATCTCGTCGAACTCCGCGTCGATCTCGTCGATACGTGACTCGAGTTCACGCTTGCGCGTCTCGAGTTCGTCGACGTAGTCGTCCGGACTCCGCTCGGTGTCGGGAACCTCGTAACGGGTGAAATCGACACCGACCAGCGCATCGTCGATCGGGTCTTCGTCGGCGTCCGCGGTGGGTGCGGCCACAACGGCCACGATCTCGCCACCAGTGAACGTCTCGAACGCCCGAATATCCTCGGACGCGTCGACGGCCGCCTCGACCTCGTCGAGGGGGCCTTCGCCGACGAGGACGGCGACCGTCTCGTACCCCGACAGCAGGTCGAGGTCGATACCGAGCTCCGCGAACGGAGCGACGCGGTCGATCTTCTCGTTGATCTGCCGGAGTTCCTCGTTGATCTCCCCGCGGCGATCGTCGAGTTCGTTGACTCGCGTCCGGACTTCCTCGAGTCGCTGTTCCCAGCCCGTCTCGAGCGTTCCCGGTTCGGCCTCGTCGGCCGATAGTTCCAGGGTGCTCTCAAGGGCGCGGACGGTCACCAACTTCTCGGAGGACTGCTCGGCACCCGCCATTGGGTCGCCGTTGTCGAACCCCTCCCAGGAGCCGTCGTAGTCCGAGAGGTGGACGAGATTCAGTTCGTGAACCGTCTCGATAACCGTGGGCATGACGCCTCTGGACCCGGTCACCGAGACCTTGCTCATCCGCTCAGGTCTGAGCATGGACGTCCTCCTGGAACAGTTCGACGACGTGGTCGGTCACTTCGTCGACCCGATCCCGGGCGCGCTCGGCCAGCGCCTCGCGCTCGCGTTCGCCTTCTTCGAGGACCCGCTCGCACTCCGCATCGATCTCCTCGCGAGCGTCCTCCAGGCGGCGCTCCGTCAACTCTTGGGCCTCCTGTTCCGCTTCCGTGCGAATCTCCTCGGCTCGTTCCCGGGCCTCGGCTATTCGCTCGTCGCGGTCGTTTTCTGCCTGTGCGACGATCTCGTCGGCCTCCGCTTCCGCCGACTTAATTCGTTCGAGAACCTGTGGCCTCGGCATACTCTAAGCAGTCGGACGTTTGCCAGAGCGCGTATATGGTAGTTGCGAAACTAACTCAGCGCGACCCGGTCCAAACGGGCGGTAATATCTACTTACATCACGTTCGGAGCGCCGGGAACAGCAGACATATGGCGATCGGACCGAAACTCGTCACAAATGGGACTTCTCGAGAACAAGGCCCGTGCCCGACTGTTTTACAAGTACCTCTCACGGGTCTACGATCGGGTGAACCCCTTCATCTGGAACGCGGAGATGCGAAACGAGGCCCTCTCGCTGCTCGAACTCGAGGACGACATGACCGTCCTCGACGTCGGCTGCGGTACCGGCTTCGCGACCGAGGGGCTGCTCGAACACGTCGACGAGGTCTACGCGCTCGACCAGAGCGAACACCAACTCGCACAGGCGTACGAGAAGTTTGGCACCCGCGCGCCGCCGGTGCACTTCCACCGCGGCGACGCCGAGCGGTTGCCGTTCGCGACCGATACGTTCGACGTCGTCTGGTCCTCCGGCTCGATCGAGTACTGGCCGAACCCGATCCTCGCATTGCGGGAGTTCCGTCGTGTCCTCAAACCCGGCGGACAGGTGCTCGTCGTCGGACCGAACTACCCCGACAACGTCGTCAGTCAGCTGGTGGCCGACTCGATCATGCTCTTCTACGACGAGTACGAGGCCGATCGCATGTTCAAAACCGCCGGCTTCGAGGACGTGAAACACGCGTTCATGGGGCCGTCGTACGATCCCGACGTCGCGATTACGACGATCGGTCGCGCACCGGAGTAATCAAGCGGGTATCGCAGCCCTCGTCACGTCGCCGTCGTCTCGAGGGTAACCACCCGTCGCCCATCGACGGTGAGCGTGACCGTGACCGAATCGCCCGCCGCGAGCGTCGGGCTGTTGTTGGCGATCGACACGCCGGCCCGCTCCCCTGCCGTCCACGCCGAATCACTTTTCGCGTTGAACGGGCCGTCGGGCGCGCCGTCGAATCCCTTCGCACCCACGAACGGAATCGGCGGCTGTGCGTCCAATTCTGTGCCATCGACTGCGATCGTTACCGATAGCGCCTCGACGTCGATTGCGTCACCCGCGACGTGCTCGATCGTGATCGATGAGTCGTTTCCGTCGGCCTCGAGTTCGAAGCTCGCGGTCGGCCCGGGCGACTCGAGCGACCACGCGCCGACGCCGACCACGACGACGGCCGCGAGGCAGACGGTGAGTGCGACTAATACGAGGACGCCGATGACCGGACTGATACCGCGGTTCGATTCGGGTGCGCTCGCGGACGCGGATCCCGTGGTCAGCAGGCCAGTTGTCACACGTCCCGTGGCCGCCCGATCCGATATAAAGAGTCGTTCGAACTCGTCGAGGGGAGCCGCCGTCGACTACTCTCGATCTATCCGCTGATGCTCGTGCTGATACGCTTCCCGGTTGTCGTCTCCACGGTCAGCTCGTATCCGCCTCCGGGTGGTACGAACCACATCGTCCCGTCGGCGCCTGTTTTGCCGACTTCTGCCCCATTGATACTGATCGTCGCCGATCGCAACTCACCGGTCTCCGAATCCGAGACGATGAGTTCGCTCGGCCCGTCACCCACCGTTTTGTTGACCATCAGATCCAGTCCTCCCTTCGTTACGGGTTGCTGCGACGCCACCGGTAACGAATCATGATTCAGGAACTGCGCTTCCCGGTAAATGTCACTGGTTCCTCCGTCAAGGTACGTCTGGAGGTGGCCGTGATCGTGGCTAATGTCGAGCTTGTACAGCTGTACCGTCGTGTGCATGTTAAACGACGGTGACGACCTCGTCTCGTTCGCCCACGGATACATCTCGAGTGTATACTGGTACGCGTCAGTGAGACCGCTAAATTGGGACGGTTCTGAGACGTTTCGGTTGTCGAATCGGACGGCCTCACGAACGTAGTTCTCGTTGAGCATCGAGATAACGTAGCCGTTCTCGGAGGTTTCGACGGTGACAGTGGTCTCGCTGTCGGTCCTCTCCTGTCCGCGCGTCGCCGCCGCCAGCTGCGATCGGGCCTCGGTCCGATGCATCTCGAGTCTTCCCTGTTCGTCCTCGATCGGCAGCGAGCTGTTCGAGACTCCGCTCGACCGGTCATCGAGCTTCTCGAGTGACTTGGAGAGGACTGCGGCTTCCTCGTAGTTTCGAAGCAGCGTCTCCAGTAACCGCGAGCTCGACAGGGCCCCGTTCGCGTGCGCTCTCACGGCTCGCCGTTCGCGTGACTCGATCGCGTCGGATCGCTCTTTAATCCGATCGAACGCGTCCCGGAGCATCACTCGTTTTTCCTCGGCCGTCGCATCGTCGAACCCCCGGTCGATGATGGCGTATTGCGCGTGATCGGCCTGGATCTCGTCGTCCATACTTGCGAGCATCGTACCGACACCGTAGCTGGGTCTGGCGTGCTCGCTTCTGGCTGCGTTCTTGAGCCAGAGGCGGTTCGTCGTGTTCTCTAACACCTGTAGATCGGAGTCGGATCCATCTGCGGTCGACAGCTGCTGAAGGGAAGAATCGGAGGTCGCCGACAGGCTGTTTCCGGGAGCCGCAACGATGGGGGCGACGAGCAGCGAGAAACCGAGAAGTACTGCGAGGAGTGGCGGAATCGCGCGGTTCATCGGCCGACTCTATGCTCTCCTGATATAAAAACCGGTCGCACTCCCAGTAACTGCGAGTGCCCCGATTGAAAGACCGGTATATCAACTGCTTACCGCTCACTGGAAACCCTCTCTCCGCCGCGGAAACCCTTCACGGCCGTTAGTAACGTTTTATTTTCCGATGGAAAGTGTTTTTTCCCCCGGGAAACCACCGTTGGTACGCATGCGGGTAACCACCGCCGTCACACTCGCCCTCACAGCCCTCCTCACGATGTCCCTTTTCGGGGCGGTGGCCGTCGCGCCGGCTGCAGCCGAGACGCCGTCCGAACACGATCGGGCGGCTACGGTCGGCGATCGGTCCCATTCGCTGTCAGGTGTCGCACAGCCCTCCCACTTCGTCACTTCGCCCCGATCCCTCCCGGTCAAGTCAGCGTTTCCGTCCGTGGCTACCGCGCAATCGGATCCGCCGCTCGAGCGGCCCGTACCGAGTCAGATCATTCGGCTCTCCGTTCAGGATAACGGTGACGTCCGATGGACGTTCGAGAGCCGCTTTCGCATAACGAGCGCGGAAGACAAAGCGTTATTCGAAGACTATGCCGAGCAGTTCGAGGCCGGTCGGCACGATGCCACGTTCGATCTCGACCGATTCGATGAGGCTCAACAGACCGCCGAGCGGACGACTGGCCGTGACATGTCGATCGAAGACGCCGGTTGGGACGAGCCGCGGATCGTCGATTCGCCGAGCGGAGCCGACGGCGAGGACGTCCGGATCGGCGTCATCTCGTACTCGGTTACGTGGACGAACTTCGCCACCGTCGAGGGCGACCGGATCTATTTCGGTGACGCATTCCGGACCGAGAGCGGTACGTGGATGGGGTTATACGGGGGCCAACGACTCGTCGTCGAGACGCAGTCAAATTACGCGCTCGAAACCCCGACTCCGCTCACGTGGGACGGTCCGTACGAGTTCACGAGCGACGAACTCGAGATCGTGTTCGTCCAGACCGGGAGCGGAGGTGGGAACGGGGGCCCCCTGAACCTGTCGTGGTGGTGGCTTCTCGTTATCGGTGGAATTGTCGTCACCGCTGGGATCGGTGGGTATCTCCTGTTCCGACGTGACGGGCTGAGCGACCTGCCGATTCCGACCGAGCGGTTCCCGGTGCTCGAGTCGATCAGTATCGGTGGCCGGAGCGCTAGCGAGCGGACCTCGTCGGGTGACGCGTCCGACGGTCCCGGTCCCGCGGCCGGTGCGGCAAGTTCCACGAGCCAAGCGCCCGCGCCTGGCCGGACCAGTATCGACGATAGCGATACCGGCTCCGGCACTCGCCTCGAGTTCGAAGAGCAGATCACCGAGGACATCGATCCGGAGCTGTTGAGCGACGAGGAACGCGTCCTCCGCCTGCTCGAGCGAAACGGCGGCCGGATGAAGCAGGCAACCATCGTCTCGGAGACTGGCTGGTCGAACGCCAAGGTGTCGCAGTTGCTCTCGAAGATGGACGACGACGACGACATCGAGAAGCTCCGTATCGGCCGGGAGAACCTCATCACGCTGCCCGGTGTCGATCCGACCGAAACTAACTGAGCGGCTCGAACCGCTGTGGTGTCGGTTTACCGGTCAGTTGTCGCTCGTTTCCGAATCAGTAGAATTGTCGGACTCGTTGGGAGTAGTCGAGTCGTCGGTCTCCGTCTCTGGATTGTACTCGATGTTCTTGCCCACGGAGGCGTAGATGTCGTCCCAGTCCTTGTCCTCGTCCATCAGGTAGACCTCGACGGTCAGTGGCCCGTCCCCGAACTCTTCGATCCCAGCGGGACGAACATCGATGTGGAACGTGCCGTTTTCTTCCATGCGGACTTCGCTCGTGCGTTCGATCAGTTTCTGCTTGTCTTCATTGATTTTGACGAAGAAGTACGGCTCACCCTCTACGTCACCGTGTTCCGGCGGATCGACGTTCTCCATGCTCGTGTTGGCGACGACCTCGAGGTTGAAGTTCGAGTAGCCGTCACCGCTCGCTGCGGGCTCTTTGTCGACGAACGTCATTGATTTGATCCGATCCCCGCGTTTGTCTTCCATCGGTCGGTTCGGTTCCTCCGGTGGGTGCCACTCCGCGTTCGCAGTGTCGTCCCCGCCGTCGTCTCCGTCGTTTGTGTCTCCCTCGGATCCGTCCGAATCGGCGGAGTCGTCGGATCCGTTCGTTCCCGTTTCGCTCTCGTTCAATGATTCCGTATCATCTTCGCTCGACGGCTCATCCGCTTGTGATCCCCCGAGGCCGCTACACCCGGAGAGCGCAACGAGCAGTGCGACTGCGATAACAGCGACGGTTCGGAATTGCATCGTACCCCGTCGTACCCGGACGGTTGCCATTATTACAACCCCGATAAGCGACAGCGACCAATTCGACGGTAGACGGGACAGAAACTGATATGTAACGGCCGTTTTCGCGCGTTGCACGCTTCGGGACGATCCTTAAGCTGTGCACAAATGCCGTGAGCCTGTTCGCTCGTGACCGCTCTCGACGAAAATATCCGCCGAGTAGAATCCCGCTGCACCCTCGCTCACGAACGGCTCGGTTCGCGTGACGCATCGCACCGTCATCGACCGACTTGTCGCGCGACCGGTCCGCAGGAGGACCTCGGTCCCGCGAGACTCTCCCTCGCACAAAAACTCGCTTCGATTGTGATACCTACGCGAGCGGCGTCCGCTCGACGACCTGCCCGTCGTACGTCGGATACTACTCAGACGCGACCTTTTTTCTCGTCGGGTTCACTCCGTTCACCCTCCTCCAAAAAATCTCGACCAAAAACACCGGAAGAACTCCGTTCTTCCGAGCCCTCGTTCACTTCGTTCACGAGGAAGACCGCTCGCTCGCTTCGCTCACTCGCGGTACTCACGCCAGCGGCGTCCGCTCGACGACCTGCCCATCGTATGTCGGATACTGCTCGACGATTTCACCATCCTCGAGGTCTCCCTCCTCGATCATCTCTTCTAAGAGCCACCAGGCGACCTCGACGTGGTTCGTTTTGACGGTGTAGAACTCCTCGGGGACGCCGAGGGCTTCGAGGCGCTCGGGGTCGGTGTAGGCCTTGCCGTAGACGAGCGTCCCGTCGTCGGTGACGTCGTCGAACTCGCGGCGGACGTTGCGGGCCATGCGTTTGAGGCGGCGGCGGTGCTGGGCCGCGTCCTTGAAGACGGAGGTACAGAAGTAGACCTTCTCGTGGTCGCCCATGGCCTCGAGGATCTCCTCGCGGGAGCCGTCGACGGCGCTCATGTGATCCTCTTTGAGCTCGAAGCCCTGCTCTTGCATCCGGCGGTAGTTGCCGTCGCTCATCTCGAACTCGTTGATGTTACAGAACTCGGCGGCTCCCTCGTCGATCAGTTCGAGGAACTCCGCTTCGGCACGGATGCCGGGGATTTCGAAGGCCGGCGTTAGCCCCTCTTCGCGGGCGATGTAGAGGATGTCCTCCCACTCGGTGCCGTGGAGGTCGCCCCACTGTTCGTACGGTGGATGGAAGCGAATCTCGTCGAGACCGGCTTCCGAGAGGCGGCGCATGTTCTCGCGCCCGCCGGTGATGCCGGTGTAGAGGTGCGTGTGGTGGTCCTCGCCGAACTCGTCTTTGAGTAGCTCGAGGTAGTGACAGGTCCGGTCGAGGGCTTCCTGGGGCTCGCCGCCGGTGATCGACGTGCCCAGCGCGTCCATCCGGTGGGCTTCGGTGAGGACGTCTTCGTCGCTCTCGACGAGTCGCTCGTTGGCGTAGACGTCGGTGACGTTCTTGCGGTTCTCGCCGAGCGGGCAGTAAAAGCAGTCGCGCTGGTCGCAGTAACCGTAGACGAACAGCACCATCTTGCCACCTTTCGCGCACTGCTCACAGCCCTTCGAGATCATTCGAGGGAACGTACCCGCCCGAGCCTCAAAAGCAGTGCGAATCCCCAGCGTCGTTGTGCCCCGTTGGTTCATCTCGTGGGTGCGGTGGGGTATCGCCGATGCGATCGGCCATATACTATTATACATATCGTCCCTAATGATGGGTATCTGATGACTGGCGGGATCCACGTTCTTTGTGTTGACGACGACGCAGACTTCCGCGAGCTAACCGCCACCGTTCTCGAGCGTCGCAACGACGACATCGACGTGAGGACCGCGCGAAGCGGTCGTGACGGGCTGGCCGTCTTCGACGAGGGTACCGCGGACGCAGAGCCCGATCGCGATGTCGACTGCGTCGTCAGTGACTACGACATGCCCGACATGGACGGTCTCGAGTTGCTCGCGGCGGTCCGAGAGCGCGATCCGACGATGCCGTTCATTCTGTTTACCGGAAAGGGGTCCGAAACGATCGCGAGCGAAGCGATCTCGGCGGGCGTCACCGACTATCTCCAGAAGGGGACCAGCGATCAGTACACCGTGCTGGCGAACCGAATCGAAAATGCCGTCGAGAAACGCCGTGCCGACCGGGCACGACGCGAGAGCGAACGCGAACTCGAGCAGTACCGCGTGCTCGTCGAGACGGCCTCCGATGCGATGTACGTCCTCGACGACGCGGGGCGCGTGACTATCGCAAACGACGCGTTTTGCGATCTTCTCGATGTCGACCACGACCGCGTCGTGGGCGGCCACATTTCGACGTTCATCAGCAGAGCCTCGTTCGAGCGCGGTGTCAAGACGGTTCACCAACTGCGTTCCAGCGGTAGAGAGTCGGACTGCTTCGAATGCACCCTCGAGACCTCTACCGACGAGCAGTTCATCTACGAGGCCAACGTGTCCGTCATCACCGACGATACCGGCGAGTTTGCCGGCTCGACGGCGGTCATCCGCGACGTTACGTCGAGGAAGCAACGCGAACGCGAACTCGCGCAGTACGAACGAATTATCGAACTCGCACCGACTGCCCTCTTCATCCTCGACGCGGACGGGTCGATCGGCTGGTGCAACGACGAGTTCGCCGACGCGTTCGCCGAGGACAAGGCGGCGCTACTCGGAATGCCGTTCTCGGAACTCGTCGACCGCGGCTACTACGACGAGCAGGTGATGACCAAGTACGCCGAGGAGGTACGGACACTCCTCTCCTCGACGAGCGACCGCGACCGAGCGAAGTATCAGATTCAGTTTTACTCGGCCGACGACACGGTGCTCGTTCACGATGTCCACACCAAGTTGCTCCCGCTCGAGGACGGAGAGTTCGCCGGGACGATCCACGCCATCCGCGACATCACCCGTCGGCGTCACTACCGGCGCGAACTCGAGCGCCAGAACGAGCGCCTCGAGGAGTTCGCCACCGTCGTCTCACACGATCTGCGCAATCCGTTGAACGTCGCACAGGGACACCTCGAACGGCTCGAGCCACACCTCCACGAGCTACTGCCCGACAGCGTCGACGACGGTCGGGCAGCCGACAGCGATGCTGACGATCTCGAGGACGGGTACGGGCCGTCCGTCGGAGCGATCCGCCGGGCGCTCGATCGAATGGACGAACTGATCGACAACCTCCTTTCGCTCGCGCGCCACGGGCAGTCCGTCGACGACCCCGAGCCGGTCGAACTCTCGTCGCTCGTCCGCGACGCCTGGGAGGTCGTCGACACCGCAGACGCGCCCCTCGAGTGTTCGGTCGACGCGGTCGTCAGCGCCGACGAAGGACGTGCGCGGGCGTTGTTCGAGAACCTCTTCCGGAACGCGATCGAGCACGGCGGTCCCGACGTGACCGTCACCGTGGGCCGACTCGAGGACGAGGCCGCGGGCCGCCCCTCGAAGATGGGCTTTTACGTCGCCGACGACGGTCCGGGGCTCGAGACGGACGCCGACGAGATATTCGAGTTCGGACGGACGACGACGGCGGACGGCACCGGGTTCGGCCTCGCGATCGTCGAGGGGATCGCCGAGGCTCACGGCTGGACCGTCACCGCAGAGAGCGACGAAACCGGGACCCGCTTCGAGGTCCGAGGGGTGACCGTCCCGGCGGACGGTGCCCGATCCACGAAATCGACGTAGACGCCCTTCTCCGGCCGGAGAATCGCCATCCTCGTCGCCGGTCGCCGGCTCGGATTGGCCTATAGACTTAATTGATTCGCTTCCCACATGTCTCTCGTATCGATGGTAGACACTTTTCGTGTCCTCTGGGTCGGTGACAGTCAGGGATCGACCGTGGAGGCGCTCGAACGTCGATCCGACGCGTTCGACGTGACGTCCCGTCCCACGCCGGCCGACGCGATCTCTCATCTCGAACGCCACGAAGTGGATTGCGTCGTCGCTGGACTCGACCCGACCGCCGCGGCCGAGCTGGACGGCAGCGAGTTTTACCGGACTGTCCGCGAGCGCGCGCTGTCGCTTCCGCTTATCGTCTGCATCGACGAATCCGGTGACGGGGCTAGTGAGGCGATCGCAGCCGGCGCGACCGACCTCCACGTGCGCTCGAGCGGAGCCGAGGGGAGCGACCTACTGGCGAAGCGCATCGAGCTCGCGGTCGATCGGGACGGATCCGCGACGGAACGCGGTTCCGACCCGAGCCGTTCGACCGCCAATCAAACCGATAGCGACGAGAACGGGCCTCGACGGGACACGGCTGACGAACCCGACCTCGACGCTCCGAGCGAACTAGACCGATACCGGTCGTTCCTCGATCGGGTCGCCGATCCGATGTACATCCTCGACGAGCAGGAACGCTGTGCCGTCGTCAACGATGCGCTCCTCGAGTACACCGGCTACGGCCGGGAGCAGATCGAAGGTCGAGGGGTCGGCGAGTTCATCGACGAATCCGCATACGAGACTGCGACGACGACGATCGAACGTCTCTACGAGCAACACAACGGCAGCCGAGACGCGTTCGAAGTAACGATTCGAGGAGCTGACGGGGAGACTCGAATCAGCGAAGCGCACGTCACGGTCATCACAACCGATACGGATGAGTACGCTGGCTCCGTCGGCGTCCTTCGAGATGTCACGGAGCGCAAGGAACGCATCCGGGAACTCGGCCAGTACGAGGCGATCGTCGAGACCGCCCCGGTCGGGCTATTTGTGGTCGACGAGGACGGCTCCCTCCGCTGGCACAACGAGGCGTTCACGACTGATCTCGGCATCGAACGGGAGATCCTGGGCACACACTTCGCGGAGTTGGTCGACGAGGGATTCGTCCCCGAGGCGGTCCTCGAGAACCACCTCGAACGCGTTCGCCGGCTCCTTTCCTCGGAAAACGACGACGACCAGATCACCTATGAGGAGGAGTGGGTGGACGCGAACAGCGACCGCGGCGTTACCGAGTTCAGCATGGGACTGCTCCCGCTCGAGGACGGCGAATTCGCCGGCACCGTCCACGCGTTCCGAAACGTGACCGAACGCGTCCAATACCAGGAAGAACTCGAGCGTCAGAACGACCGGCTCGAAAAGTTCGCCAGTCTCGTCAGTCACGACCTCCGCAATCCGCTCAACGTCGCCCAGGGCCACCTCGACTTGCTCGAAACGGACTGCGAGAGCGACGCGGTCGACGAGACGCGGTGGGCGATCGACCGCATGGAGGAACTCATCGACGATCTGCTCGCACTCGCCCGGTATGGCCGGACGGTCGCCGACCGCGAGCGGATCGAGCTCGCCGACCTCGCCGAGGTGGCCTGGGCCGGAGTCGATACCGCCGACGCGACTCTGGTGGCGAATCTCGAGGGTACGATCACCGCCCACGAGGGGCGCGTCCGCGAACTCCTCGAGAACCTCTTCCGGAACGCCATCGATCACGGCGGCGAAGACGTGACGGTTACCATGGGCAAGCTGGATTCTGACACCGATACGGTCGGATTCTTCGTCGAGGACAACGGATCGGGGCTTCCCGACACCGACGACATCTTCGAGTTCGGGCGCACGACGACCGACGACGGAACCGGGCTCGGACTCGGCATCGTCACCGAAATCGCGGACGCACACGGCTGGCAGGTCAGCGCCTGCGACGGACGGGATGGCGGCGCGCGCTTCGAAATCCGCGGCGTCAACATCGTTCAGGAGACGCAACCGGCCGAGTGATCGGCGTCTCCCACCGTCCCGCCGCGTTCGGTTGGACGCTCCGGCAGTGAGCGGCCGTTTCCGAACGGCTCCGACTGCCGGCTTCTCGAGGCTACTCGCGGCGTTCTTCTCGCCCCAGAAGATGGAAATACCCCGCGCTCGAACGTTCGACCGATGCTGCTGGTCCTCTGTGTCGATCTCGACGACGACCTCGGCCGGAAGACCGGCTTTTCGACGCCGGTCATCGGTCGCGAGCCCGTCGAGGAAGCGGCCGTCGCCCTCGCGACCGCCGACCCGGAGGACTCGGACGTCAACGTCATCTTTCAGGGGTTGCACGTCTACGATGACCTCACCGAGCGCGACGAGAGCGTCGAGGTCGCCGTCGTCACCGGTAACGACCAGGGCGACGTCAGCGCCAACCGCGAGGTCGGCGACGAGGTCGACACCGTCCTCGCGAGCCTCTCGACCGGCGAGGACGTCACCGCACTCGTGGTCACCGACGGGGCCCAGGACGAGTCCGTTATCCCAATCATCCGCTCGCGGGTTCCCATTGACGGCGTTCGTCGGGTCGTCGTTCGACAGGCGCAGAACTTAGAGTCGATGTACTACACGATTAAGCAAGTGCTGAACGACCCCGAAACGCGCGGAACGGTGCTCATTCCGCTGGGAATCCTGCTGTTGATCTATCCGCTCGCGCTGATCGGAACCTTCCTGAACCTGCCGGGGTTCGTGCTGGGGACGACGTCGGCGCTGCTCGGACTCTATCTCATCTCGCGCGGGCTCGGTCTCGGTGACCGACTGGATGCGACCGTCGAACGCGCCCGCCGCTCGCTGTACGCCGGGCGGACGACTCTGTTGGCGTACATCGTTGCTGCTGCCCTGTTCGTTCTCGGCGGCGTCAGCGGCATGGACACACTCGAGTCAGTCCGTCGATCGACATCCGGCGACCTCGGGGTCCCCGTTATGCTCGCCGCGCTCGTCTACGGTTCGATCCACTGGTTCGCCGCCGCGGGGCTGACCACCAGCCTCGGCCAGATCACCGACGAGTACATCGCGGGCTCGCTCGAGTGGCGATACCTCAACGCGCCGTTTTACGTGCTCTCGATCGCGGTCGTTCTCCACGCGGTGAGCGCGTTCTTCCTCGGCGACGTCGAAATAGCCTATCTCGCGGCAGCGCTGACGGCGGGGACGCTGCTCGGCATCGTGAGCACGCTCACCTTCGCCGTCGCGGAGTCGCGGCTCTCCGACGCGGATCGAGATGACGGGACCCGCGGCGCCGAGCGCGTCTGAGCGAGTCACCGCTCGCGCTCGACGACGAACTCCGCCAGCTCGAGCAGGTACTTTCGCGCGTCGGGATCGGCGACCTCGACCCGATCTAGGGCCTCGATCGCCCGGTCAACTTCGTTGCGGGCGCGATCGTTCGCCTCCTCGGGCGTGAGCTTGGTCACCTGGACGACCGACGGCCGCTCGAGGGCGGCGTCGTGGCCGGTCGGTTTGCCCAGCGCTTCTGGATCGGCGACGGCGTCTAACACGTCGTCCCTGATCTGGAAGGCGACACCGACCCGTTCGGCGTACTCGCCGAGTGCGTCGACAGTAACGGGGTCGGAGTCGGCGGCGATCGCGCCGAGTTCCGCCGCGGCTCGAAATAGCGCGCCGGTCTTGCGCCGAGCGAGGGTCATGTACTCGTCCTCGTTCGCGGGTTCGGCCGACAGTTCGGTCGCCTCGCCGACGCCGAGTTCGACCATGGCGTCGGCGACGACCCGGGTCGCGTCCGGATCGGCGGAAAAGAGCGCGAAGGCTTCGCCCAGCAGTCCGTCGCTCGTGATAATCGCCGGCCCGTGGCCGAACTCGGCCCAGGCGCTGGTCGTCCCACGTCGCAGTTCGGAGCGATCGATGATGTCGTCGATGACCAGCGACGCCGTGTGGACGAGTTCGATCCCGACGCCGAACTCCACGGCGTCTTCGGCCCGTCCGCCGACGGTTTCGCAGGCCAGCAGTGTCACCATCGGTCGGACGCGCTTTCCCCCGGAGAGCGCGACGTGGCGAACTTCCTCGGAGAGCGTCTCGGGTTCGACCCCCTCGACCACCTCGACGAGACGCGTCTCGATCAGCGCCCGTCGGCGCTCCAGCAGTTCCATCACCCGGGCTTAGGATGCGGTGGAAAAGTAGCTAACGGATCCAGAACGATCCTTCTGCACCGACCTTTTTTCCGTTCGGGTTCGCTTCGCTCACCCTCACACAAAAAATCTCGACCAAAAACACCGGAAGAACGGAGTTCTTCCGAGCCCTCGTTCACTTCGTTCACGAGGAAGACCGCTCGCTCACCCTTCGGGTTCGCTCGCGGTACTATCGCTTTCTCGGTAAGCTCGAGACAACGCAACTCCTCGTTTCCGCTCGAGTCGTTTCCGGGCTCGCGACTACCAAAAAATCGGCGAAACGAGAGTCGACGCCTGCTCAGCCTTCGAACTCGTCGATGAGTTCGGGGACGACGTCGAAGAGGTCGTCGACGATCGCGTAGTCGGCGATGTCCATGATCGGCGCGTTGGGGTCCGTGTTGATCGCGACGATCGTATCGGAGCCCTTCATGCCGGCGACGTGCTGGACTGCGCCGGAGATACCGATGGCGATGTAGACGTCGGGCGTGACGACCTTGCCGGACTGGCCGACCTGTCGGTTCTTGGGCAGCCAGCCGTTGTCGACGATCGGACGCGAGGAGGACAGCGTCGCACCGAGTGCGTCCGCCAGATCGCGGATCAGGTCGAGGTTCTCCTCTTCTTCGATCCCGCGGCCGATCGAGACGAGGAGTTCGGCCTCGCTGATGTCGACGTCGCCGCCGCCGACCTCTTCGAAGCCGCTGACCGTCGAGCCGATGGCGTCCTCGTCGATGTCGGCGTCGAAGGCCTCGATCGAGGCGTCGCCGGTGCCTTCGGCCTGGGGCCATTCGGCACTTCGGATCGTGACGACCGCCTCGCCCTCGAGTTCGTTGGTCGTCTCGACCTTCCCACCGTACATCTCGCGGGTCGCGACGAGCGTCTCGCCGTCCGTCTCGAGGTTGATCGTGTCGGTGACGACGGGGAGATCGAGCTGGTTCGCGACGGCGGGGGCGTAGTCGAGTCCGTTGACGCTGTTGGGCGTCAGGACGTACTGCGGGGCGAGGTCGTCGTAGAGCTGCGTGATCGCCTGCGTGTAGACGTCGTGGTTGAACTCCTCGCCGTGGGAAACGGTGTGGATGGCGTCGACGCCGTCGCGATTGCACTTGTCGGCGAAGTCGTCGACGGTGCCGCTGATGACCGCGAGGTGAAGGTCGCCACCGGTTTCGTTGGCGAGTTCGCGCCCGGCGGTGATGATCTCGTAGCTGACGTCGCGCAGGTCGCCGCGGCGGTGGTCCGTGACCGCGAGGACATCCGTCATTGTGCCACCCCCTTGTCGCGGAGGAGTTCTCCCAGCTCAGACGCCGTTTCGTCGGCGCTGCCCTCCCAGAACGTCGCGTCGCTCTCGCTTTCGGGCTCGTACATGGCCGTCAAGTCGAGTTCGGATTCGACGGTCGCCTCGTCGACGCCGATGTCGGCGAGGGCCTTGACGTCGAGTTCTTTCCGCTGTGCCTGCCGAATACCGCGAAGACTGGCGTAGCGAGGCTCGTTGATCCCCGTCTGGATCGTCAACACGGCCGGGAGCTCGAGTTCGGTGAGTTCCTCGACGCCGCCCTCGAGTTCGCGTCGCACGGAGGCGACGCCGTCGTCGAGGTCGTGTTCGAGGTGGTTGACGACGGCGCCCCACTGGAAGCCGAGGTTCTCGGCGACGGAAACGCCGGTCGCGGCGAAGCTGTCGTCGCCGGCCTGGACGCCCGAGAGGACGAGGTCGGGATCTTCCGCTTCGATGACGGCGCTGAGGATCTCCGTCTTGGCGTTGACGTCGAGCAGGTCGACGCCCTCGAGGGAGTCGTCCCAGACGCGGACAGCGCGGTCGGCACCCTTTGCGAGCGCCTGTCGGATGGTCTGTTCGCACTCTTCCGGACCGATGGTGACGGTGACGACTTCGTCGGCGATACCGTCTTCCTGGAGCTGGACGGCCTCTTCGATCGCGTAGTCGTCCCACTCATTGAGATCGGCACCGAGGTACTGGTCGGCGATTTCCGTTCCCTCGATTTCGAACTCGTCTTCGACGGTCGCTACCTCTTTGACCGTAACGAGAATTTTCATCATCCATCACTGCAACGTCCATACCGTAAACCTTTTCGAAACCGCCCGTCACCCAGAAGGCGTTCAGTTACCATCCTTCAATTTTCATTCATTATTCGTTATGTCTGCAGTCGATTCTCCAACGGATGGCTACCAGTGTTTCGCCCGCTCTCGTTCGCGATCCGGAAGACGGAAACGGTTTAACGCCACCGCTGGTAGTGCCGCTCATGGCAGACTGTCCACTCGCCGATGACTGCCCAGAATTCTCCGAACGGATCTCGGGAATGGGATGTCAACACTACGGTGACCGGGGTGGCAAGGAGTGGTGCAACCAATACAATCAGCCGATCGACGATCTCAAGACCCAGCCGGTCAAGTCGGGCGAGGAAGTCGTCATCGACGTCGTCGACATGCACGAAAGCGGCGCCGGTGTCGGCCGAACCGAGGACGGATTCATCGTCATGGTCGACGGTATCTTACCGGAAGCCCGCGCTCGAGTCGAGATTACGCGGGTACACAGCAATCATGCACGAGCGGAGGAGCTAGAGATCCTGCCGATGGATCCCGACGACGACGAAGCCGAAGCGGCGGACGCGGACGCGGACGGAGACGAGAGCGCGGAGACGGAAGATGATGCAGCCATCGACGACGAAACCGGTGTGAACGACGATGATGGCGGCCCGCAGCGCGAGCGACTCGGCAGCCGCGATAACTTCTGGGGCTCCTAACACCCGCCTCGAGTGGACAGTCGACGCGGTGGATTCTCACGGAGTCCGGACGCCCGTTCGGGTGATTCTCGGTCCGATGGCAACAAGATGTAAATATCGATTCTGTTTACTGTACGGTAATCGATGGGGAGTGGATCTCGCAGTGGCCGTCAGTTACTCTCGGTCATCGCGCTCGTCTGTGCGATCGGGGGACTGGTTCTCGCAGCAGGGGCGTTGCCCACCCTCGCGTCGGACTCGCCGGCGAGTGGCATTTTCGATGGTGCGACCGATGGGCAGGCGTCCGGTGAAACGACCGCTTCATCGGTGGCCGCTGCCGGCAGCGCTGCGTCCGGCTCGAGCGGAACGTCGGGACTGGATTCCGGTTTCATGACCAGTCTCGCGGACAGTCCGCTCCTCGGCGGTGTACTCAGCAATCTGCTGGATGGCTCCGCGGGGACCCAGCCTCGTCCCGATGCCGACGGCGCCTCGATGGACGAGCTCGAGGGGAGCGATGACGCCGGGATGCAGTCGGACGGAACATCCGGCGAGACGGATTCGACGGACGGTTCGGGTGAAACCGGTTCGACCGATGGCTCTGGCGAGACGGGGTCGACGGACGGTTCGGGTGAAACCGGCTCGACTGATAGTTCCGGTGAGACGGGAGCGACTGACGGCTCTGATGGGGGCGGCTCAACTGACGGTTCTGATGGAACCGGTTCGACCGATGGCTCCGCCGAGACGGGATCGAATGACGGCTCCGATGGGGCCGGCTCGACGGATGGGACCGACGGGGCTGGATCGACTGACGGCTCCGATGGGACTGGCTCGACTGACGGCTCCGATGGAACCGACTCGACTGACGACTCGAGCGGGACGGATTCGACCGACGGAGGCGGTGAAACGGGCTCGAGCAGCGGGGAGACGGACGGCGATCAATCGACCAGCGAGCAAGAAGCGGGCGGGGCCGACGGACAGGCGTCCGCCGCGCAAGGCGAGGACGGGTCCGACGCCGGTGCTGACGAGAGCGAAGCGGACGACGGGAGTGGTTCCGACGACTCGGACAGCGGTGAAGCCGATGGCGACGACTCGTCGCTGACGGACTCCGTCTCCGACCGCGCAGTGACGGCCGGCGTCGTGGCGATCGCCGCGCTGATCGTCGGCTACGTGTTCTACACGCGCGAGGATCCGATCGGCACGCTGCTCTCGATCCCGGGGCGACTCGTTTCGCTCGCGCTGGCGGGCGTCGTCGCCTGTTCACAGGCCCTCGAGCGGGCGCTGGCCGCATTGCGTGGCCTGCGCTCGATCGCGGATCTGCCGGGGCTCGTTCTCGCGACGATTGCGGACGCGATCCGCTCGGCGCGGACGCGCGCCCGGGAGGTCGGCTCGTCGGTGTCGACGTCGCTGTTCGGCGGTGCTAAAGAGGCGACCGATACCGACGCGACCGTCGACGCACAGATCGGCGCTCGCGAACGCATCCGGCGGGCGTTCGAGAGCGTGATCGACGCGTCGCCGATGTATCGAACCCGCGTCGCAACCGCGACCCCCGGAGACGTCGCCCGGAGCGCGACCGACGCCGGGGCACCCGATAAACCGGTCGAGACGATCACCGACTCGTTCCGCGACGTGGAGTACGGCGACCGCGATCCGAACGCCTACCTCGAGCGGACCGCGACCGCACACGATCGGCTCCGCGACGCGCTCGAATCAGCCGACGAAACCGATGGTGGTGGGAGTGACTCGTCGGGTGATCCCGATGAGTAGATCGCCGTCGACGACCGGGCTCGCGATCGTTACGGGTCTCGCGGCGGCGTTGCTCGCCGTCGGTGCCACGGTGATCGTTCAACCGGCGCTGTTGCTCGAGCGGGTGCCCGAACTCGAGGCGGTGCTCTCGGCGCTCGATCCCGCGCTCGTCGTGCTGGCGATGGCGCTCGTGCTCGTGGTGTTCGCACCGACGCTGGGGATCGCCGGCCGACTCCGGTCATCGGCGACGTCGCCGCTGGTCGAACCGACGGCCGGGTCGGGTCTCGATCCGTCTCGGTTCGACGATCGGGCTACGCGACAGCGGATCGTCGGCGAATCGTTCGATCGATGGCTCGAGTTGGCCACGGCCTACGACGACGAGTCGCGGTCGACGCGGGAGGATGCGCGTCGACGGCTCGTCGAGTCGCTGCGCCCCATCGCTGCGACCGCCTACGCGAATCGGGCGGGGTTGACCGAGGACGACGCGATGGCCGCGATCGAGGCCGGTTCGTGGACCGACGACCCCCGCGCGGCCGCCTTCCTTGGGGGCCCAGACGGTCCGTCGACGCCGCTGTGGTTGTGGCTGTTCGATCTCGTGAGCGCGGCCGATCCGGTCGTCCGGAGCCTCGAGCACGCGATCGATGAGATCGATCGGGTGCAGTCGACGCCGTCGGTCGCGCCACCGGCAGCGACGTCGGCGACCGAGCGGACGGAGATGACCGACACGGAGGGCACAGCGTGACCGACGCGATCCGCCAGGCTCGCTGGCACGGCGCGCTCGTCGTCACGCTGGTAGCTGCCCTGCTCGCGGTCGTGCTCGGGCTCCCGTCCCTGCTCTTCCTCGGCGTCGTAGCGCTCGGGTTCGCCCTCGTCGGGGAGGTGAGTTCGGTCCCGGATCTCGACGGTGGCGAGGGCGAAGTGAATGGCGATACTGACGCAACCGCCGCTACTGAAGCGACCACGGCTACTGACGCGACCGACGATATCGAAACGGATGCCGACGCCGACGCTACTGGCGATGCCCAAGCGGACACCGAGGTTGGTGGCGGTTCTGATACTGGCCTGCGCCTCGAGCGGGCGCTTGAGGACGCCCGCGTGCGACCGGGTCGGTCGGTGACGGTGACGCTGTCGGTGACCAACGAGAGCGACCGGGTCGCGTCGGACGTTCGCGTCGTCGATCACCCGCCCGTGGACGTGCCGGTAACGACCGGCTCGCCCGCGTTTGCGACGGCCGTTCGGCCCGGTGAGACCGTCACCCACGAGTACGAACTCACACCGCCGCGCGGGGAGTACGAGTTCGGGACGGCGACGATCCGCTGTCGGTCGCTGTCGGCGACGGCGGTGACGACCGACGAGTTCGAACCCGCCGGCGAGACCGGGTTCACCTGCGAGACGCTACTCGACTCGTTCCCGTTCCAGGATCGGACGATCCAGTACGTCGGCCAGACGCCGACCGACGACGGCGGGAGCGGCGTCGAGTTCTTCTCGACCCGGGAGTACCGCCGCGGCGATCCGATGAACCGGATCGACTGGCACCGCTTCGCCCGGACGGGGGATCTCGCGACCGTCGAATACCGCGAGGAGCGGGCGGTGACGATCGTATTCGTGATCGACGACCGCGCGTCGGTGCACCGCGACGCTCCCGGTGGCGGGCCGGATTCGTACGACCTGACGCTCTACGCCGCCTCCCGGGGCGTCGTCGCCTCGCTCGAGGACGGCAACCGAACCGGTCTGGTGACCCTCTCCGGCGACACGTGGATCGAGCCCGGCGGTGGTTCCGACACCCGAAGCCGCGTCGAAGACGTGCTTGAGGACGCGGCGACCCAGTCGCCATCGGGGGCGGCCTCGCCCCCGGGATCGGTGACCGATCAGCCGATCGCAGACGGCGGTGAGGGAGTGGAAGACTCCCGATCCTCGTGGGAACAGCGTTCCGATGGTGGTGAGGGAGTGGCGGACTCCCGATCCGACGAGAGTTCGCTCGCGGTCGATCTCGAGCGGCGGCTGCCCAAGCGCGCGCAGGTCGTCTTCTGTACGCCGCTGTCAGAGAAGGGGGCGGTCGATCTCGTCGAGACGCTGCGGACTCGCGGGCGGGCGGTGACGGTCGTCTCGCCCGACGTGACGACCGGCGTGACGTCGACGGTGACGACCGGCATGCAGGTCGCCGGCCTGCAGCGGGCCAACCGGGTCGACGCGCTCCGCGGGCTCGGGGCGACCGTCGTCGACTGGCAGCTCGAGGACCCGCTGTCGGTCGATCTGGCGCGGGCGTTTCGTGCCGGCTCCGGCCGAACCGGAGGGAGATCGCCGTGACTGGCGACGCGATCATCGGCTCGGCCGGTCGGGACGGTCGGGGCGGTCCGGACGCGCGCGACTCGAACGCGGTGGGATCAGCGGGAACGGCGACGGGACCGCAATCGAGGCGCGCGATTGCTCTCGAGACCGGGAGAGAGAGCCTCGAGTCGGGAATCCGCGGGCTTCGACGGGCACTGCGCCGACCGACGGCGAGCGACGTGGCGATGCTCTGTTGTACGTTGATCATCTGCATCGCGGTCGGGGCGACGCTGGTCGGTCTCGAGCTGGCGGCGCTCGCGGTCGGTGCCGGACTGGCGGCGGCGGTGACGACCGCACTGCTGGCGAGCCGGCGACCGCTCGTCCGCGGAATCGGCGGGATCCTCGCGGTTCCGACCGCTGTCCTGGTCTCGTCGCCGGCCCTTCTCGCCGGTGCGCTCGCGCTGACCTCGTCGAGCGTGGGACTGATCGCCGGCGCGGCGGTCTGGTCGCTCGTCGTCGCCGCGTTCGCCGCGGGGCTGGTCTCGTGGCAGCGGTTCGGACGCGGCGGCGTTCGGCGTGGTTCGACGGGAACGACCCTCGCCGCGATCGGGGTCGCCGCCGTCGCCGCCGTGCCGATCGTTCCGCGGGCCGACCTCCGCGCTCGCGCCGCGGCGGCCGTGACGGACACGGTCGGCCAGCTCTGGGCCGCTCTCGTCACCTCGCCGGAGCCATGGACGGTGGTGTCGTTCGCCGGTCTGGTGCTCGTCGCCGCGTTCCTCTCGAGTCGTGCGCTCGCTGCGATACCGCTCGAGCGGTTCGTCCCGCCGGATCGCCGCGACGCGCTCGCAACGGCCGTCGACGCCGTTCGTCGGAGCTGTTCGCTCTCGATTCGGGGGGCGATCGCGCTGGTGATCGCCGCTGTCGGCGCACCGCTCGCCGTCGATCGACTCGAGGGACCGACGGTGACGCCGGCCGACCTGCGGACGGAGTTACCGGCACCGGTCGGCGACGCCGTCGCGACGCTCGTCACGACCGGCGACCTCCGAGCGGGGCTGCTCGCTCTTGCGGGAATCGCGGTCGCGCTCCTCGTCCTTGAGCGGGCCCGCCGCGCGGCCGGTCGCGGCCCCGCCGTCGTGATCGCCCGACTGCTTGCGCCGATCGTCGGCGGCGCGCTCGTCGCGCTCGTGCTCGCACGGGCACTTGCCGGCTCGGCGCTCGAGGCCGAGATTCGGACGACGCTGACGACGGGCCTCGGCGGGGTGGCACCGCCGTCGGTGCTCGAATTCCTCACCTCGGTTCCCGCCTTCGTGCTGGTGGCGATCGTGTTGATCCTCGCGCTGGGCTCGCTCTCCTCGCTGCTGTGGACCGTGACGATGTTGCGAGTGGTCCGCGTGCTTCCCCGGCGGGGGATCGCCGCCGCGCTCGCCGCGGGTTCGGTGTTCGCGCTGGCGATCGGCCTCGCGGCCGTCGGCCGGCTCGAGCCGGCGATCTGGACGGCTGCGGCGGCGTTCGTCCTCTGGGACATCGGCGAGTACGCTGACGCAATCCGGACGGAACTCGGCCGCGACGCGGCGACGATGCGGGCGGAACTCGTCCACGTCGGCGGGACGGTGCTGTCGGGCGGCGTCGTCGCCGGCGGGACCGTTGCCCTCTCTCGGTGGGGCGTGACCGACGTGTCGATCACCGATCCGGCCCTCGCGGCCGTCGCCGTCGGGACGGGGCTGTTTGCGGTCGTCCTCGTGACGTGGGCGCTTCGCGGCTAGGGACTGTGCCTTACCAGTCCCGGTGACCGATCATCGACTCATACCGTTCCGCTTCAGACAACGTTTTCTCGGTCCGCGTGAGATGTGGGTGCATGGAACGCATCTCGCTGTCGAACTCGGCGTTCGAGGGTGACAACAACGCCTATCTCTTCGCGAACGGAGCCGAAACAGTGCTGATCGATACCGGCGACTGGATGCCGACGACTCGGGAGCAACTCGAGGCGGCGTTCGCCGATCGGGGACTCGAACTCGCCGATGTCGACCGGATCTTTCTCACGCACTGGCACCACGACCACTGCGGACTGGCCGGCGAGATTCAGGCCGAAAGCGGTGCCGAAGTGTACGCACACGCCGCCGACGCGGCGCTCATCGAGGGCGACGACGACGCCTGGGACGCGATGTACGACCGCCAGAAGCGCTACTTCGAGGAGTGGGGGATGCCCGAGGCCAAGCAGGAGGTCCTCCTCGAGCGGATGGTCCACGACGAGGCGACCGTCGAGACACCGACAGTCATCCCCTTCGAGGACGGCGAGACGTTCGCCGTCGACGGGACCGAACTCGAGGTCGTTCACACTCCCGGCCACGCGGCCGGCCTCAGCATGTTCGAGGCGGAGATCGACGGCCAGCGGGTGGTCTTCTCCGGCGATACGCTCCTGCCGGTATATACGCCGAACGTCGGCGGTGCGGACGTCCGCGTCGACCGGCCGCTCGAGAAGTACCTCCGCGCGCTGCGGGGAATGGTCGACGCGGACTACGACCGCGCGTGGCCGGGCCACCGCGATCCGATCGCCGACCCCACCGGGCGGGCGCAGTACATCATCGACCACCACGAGGAGCGCTCCTGGCGGGTGCTCGACGCGCTGGATCGAACGGGACCGTGCGACACGTGGACCGTCAGCGCGGAGCTATTCGGCGAACTCGACAGCATCCACATCCTCCACGGCCCCGGCGAGTCCTACGCCCACCTCGAGCACTTAGAGCGCGAGGGAACCGTCGTCCGCGAGGAGCGCGAGTACCGGCTCGCAGACGGCGTTTCCGACGAGCTCGCGGAACTCGAGGCGGAGCGCTGGCCCCTCGAGTACTGAGCCGTCGCCGTTTTCGGTCGATTCGTTCCGTGTAAGCATTAGCTCGATCTATGAATGGGACGTTAGGTTCTGATGGGAGTTTGTGTGACGAAGTGTCCTGCTATCGTGGCAACAGGGAATCGCCACGCCCTCCCCAACCGATTCGCTCGGTCACTTCGTTCTCTCGCTCATCCACTGGAAGACGCGAGCGTCTTCCAAGCCGCCACTCACAAAGCTCGCGAAGACCTCGCACGATTTCGTGCCGCGGTTCATTGACATTCACCGCGGCCCAGCGCGCGCCACCGCATGTGGTAGGCTGGTCTGGAGTGAGACGTAGCCCCCTCGTATCGAACACTCGAGGGCCACGAGCAGTAGATGCGGCGGTCGCGAAGAGTGTCGCCGGTGCCGCTCAGTCACCCATCGAGGGAACCGGAACGCTGTTCAGCGCGCCCTCGACGATCGAGCGGGGATCGACATCGCGGACGTCCGCCTCCGTCGTCAGGACGATGCGGTGGTCCAGTACGGGGTGGACGACCGCGTGGACATCCTCCGGAGCGACGTAATCGCGGCTTGCGATCGTCGCTCGAGCGCGACTCGCCTCGAACAGTCGCTGGAGGCCGCGCGGTGAGATACCGACCTCGACGCGCTCGTCCTCGCGGGTCGCCCGACAGACGTCGACGAGGTACTCTCGAATCTCGGGGTCGACGCCGATCGATTCGGGAACGGTCTGCAGATCGAGTACCGCATCGCGGTCGACGACGCTGCCGACGTCGGGCGTCCGGGTCTCCCGGTTCGCCCGTCGCTCGAGGAGTTCGAGTTCGCCGTCGCGGTCGGGGTACCCGATCGTCGTCTTGACCATGAAGCGGTCGACCTGTGCCTCCGGCAGCGGGAAGGTCCCCTCCTGCTCGACGGGATTTTGCGTCGCGATGACGAAGAACGGGTCCGGAAGCTCGCGCGTCTCACCGCCGATCGAGACCTGTTTCTCGCCCATCGCTTCCAGCAGGGCGGCCTGGGTCTTGGGCGGCGCGCGGTTGATCTCGTCGGCCAGCACCACGTTCGCGAAGATCGGTCCCTCCTCGAACTCGAACTCGCCGGCTTGCTCGTCGTAGACGTGGGTGCCGGTGATGTCGGCCGGCAGCAGATCGGGCGTGAATTGAATCCGCTTGAACTCGAGGTCGAGCGCCGTCGCGAGGGTCCGCGCCGTTAGGGTCTTCCCGGTCCCGGGCACGTCCTCGAGGAGGACGTGACCCCCGCCGACGATAGCTGTGAGAATCGTCTCGAAGCGCTGCTGGTCGCCGATGACTGCGGTCTGGATCTCCGAAAGGACGTCCTGACACGTCTCGGCGGCCGCGGAAACGTTCATGCTCGCCGTCTGTCTCCCGACCAATATATACGGTTCGGCCGACACGACGAGCTCGATCCAATACCGGGAAGTATTTACTCATAACCGAGTTAGGAATGTGTATGATGTGGCAAGACCTGATCTTCCTGGCCGGCAGCGTCCTCTCGATCGTCTTCCTCGCACCGACGGTGCGGGACGTGACCGCGAACATCCCGCTCGCCTCGAGCGTGCCGTCGATGACGATCGGGGCGGTCTACGCCGTCACGTACGCGACGATGGGAATGCGCTTCTCTGCGCTCGGTTCGCTCGGCGTCGCAGCGATGTGGTCGCTGATCGTTTCCTACCGCTCGTCGGGACCGCACGACGGCCCCGCGAACGTCGGTCGATTCGTCCGCTCGCTGTTCCGGCAGGCGCGTCGCTCCGGGCCCGAGACGGGGACCGAAAACGAGTACACCGCACCCGGCCAATCGGCCGACTAACGACCGGCGTCGCGGTTCGCTCCGTCATCTCTCGAGCACAGATCGTTCTCGACCGCAGACGGAGACGGTGGCGGTCCAGCACCGAAACCGTGCCAGCCCAGTGTCGAAACCGTGCCAGCCCAGTGTCGAGACCGGGGAAGCTTTGATCCCGCCGAAAGCTAGAGTATAGTACTATGCACACGCGAGCCTGCGGATTCAGGGGAGGGAAGTCGCCGTGATCGACGACGTCGGGGAACTCCTCGAGGAGATCGGGTTCGATCCCGAGACCAGCGTCCTGACCTACCGGCAGGCACAGGTGCTCGCGTTGCGCGAACGCGGCGTCTCGCAGGCCGACATCGCCGAGGCGCTGGGGACCTCGCGGGCGAACGTCTCCTCGATCGAGTCCAGCGCCCGGGAAAACGTTTCGAAGGCCCGCGAAACCGTCGCCTTCGCGGAGGCGCTTCGCGCGCCGGTTCGCGTTCGCGTCCCCGCCGGCACCGACCTCTACGACGTGCCCCAGATGGTGTACGACGCCTGCGACGAGGCCGGCGTCAAGGTCGACCACACCGCGCCGGATCTGATGAAAGTCGTCGGCGACGCCGCGGGGTCGGCCGTCTCCGGCCGGCAGATATCGACGCCGCTGATCGTTGGGGTAACCTCGGAGGGAATGGTCCGCGTTCGCCATCACGAGTGATACGGACTGCTGTCAGTCATTTCCAGAACAACCGCGACCCGTCCTGCGGTTGCGCCGGTACATCGGTACAACAGACCGTATGAACCGTCTCTCGTCGGTACAAACTGCGCGACTACTCGTAGCGCTTTTCGAGAAACTGTCGGACTACCCGTCCGACCTCCGATCGAAACTGGTCCATCTCGACGGTTCCGCTCCCGCGATAGAGCCGGTTGTGCGCTTCGCGAACGATGTCCTCGAGGACGCGCTCGTGGACGGCCTCGACGGTCACGGGTTGTTGGCGGTCCTCGAGTCGCCTCGCGATTTTCTCCATCCGTTGTCGCGTCGCGTACGTCGCGGCCAGCTCCGGAGCGGACGCGTCGACTGGAGTCGTTTCCTCGCCGTCTCGGTGCGCGGGATGGAGTAGGTTCGCTCGCTGTCCCCGTTTGTTCCGAATGATAACGCCTTCAGCGGGTCCGTCGTACCAGTTCGACTGCGGGACGGTGTACGATTCGGGATCGAAATCTCGCGTGTGCCGCTCACGCTCGAAGGCGTTTACGGGCCGGAGTCCGACCCGCTCGAAGATCCGTTCGGTCGTATCGGGCGGGTAAAACGCGCCGTTCTCGTCCGACCAGATATCGAACCCGAGGACCGACGGGGTGCGGTCCCACTCGTACTCGATCGCATGCCGGTGCATCGCCTCGCCGAAGAAGACGATCGACTCGATGTCGTCGACGGCGCGTCGAAGCGCGTCCCGGTCGAGACGCTCCCGAACGTGGCGGACGGCGTGGTGATACGGGTCCGGAATCGCGTCCGGAGCCGAATACCACCGATCTCGATCGCCGAAGCGGACGAGCCCCGACCGCTGTAACTGAAACCGAAAAAACGCCCCGTCGACTTTCTCGAGGAGCCAGAGATGCCCGTCATCGAAGAGTTCGCGGGGCGCATTCTCGACGCGCGGGATGGATGGATATCGCTTCAACTGTGTCGTCCTCGAGGGGCTCCACCGTCTTCTATCTCCTGTTCACCTCCTCGGTCCCTCGGAACCCTTCACCGGGTCGGATACTGTTCGTCGAGTCGCGATTTGTTGACTCGACGGAAAACGTCATACCTCCCGTGTCCGTGCGTACGGATATGAGTGCTGACGACAGAGTCACCGTCGAAGACGTGATGTCAACGCCCCTGGAGACGATCTCGAAGGACGCAACGGTAATGGAAGCGGCACAACGGATGCGCGAGAAGGACATCAGCGCACTGGTCGTGGGGAACTCGCCGCGAGCGATTATCAGCAGTACAGACGTTCTCGATGCCGTCGCTGACGGCCGGAATATCACGGAGTTGCAGGTCGCCGACGTGATGACGACCGATGTTGAGACTGCCGCCCCGGACCTCTACATGGAGGAAATCGCCGCGATGATGACCACGTACGGTATCAAGCACCTCCCGGTCGTCGACGACGACTACGTCGGGATGGTCTCCTCGACCGACGTCACCGCCCACCTCTCGTAGGTATCGATCGGCCGGCTATCGACACCGACGGCGGCGCATCGGTCGCCTGCCGGCTCCCCGAGAGATTTGTACGCCCCGGTCGTCGCCATGGGTATGGACTTCGAACTCGACGGCAATTCGGCGCTGGTAACCGCCGCCTCGAGCGGCCTCGGCTTCGCGAGCGCACAGGCGCTCGCCGAGGAGGGCGCGAACGTCGCGATCTGTGGCCGGGATGCGGACCGACTTGAGGACGCCCGCGAGGAACTCGACGCGACGGGGACGGGCGACGTGCTCGCCGTCCGGGCCGACCTCACGGATCCCGACGATGTCTCCCGACTCGTCCGCGAGACGGTGGACGCGTTCGGGGGGCTCGATCACCTCGTTACCTCTTCGGGGGGCCCGCCGAGTACGACCTTCCTCGAGACCGACGAACAGGACTGGTATCAGGCCTACGACCTGCTGGTGATGAGCGTCGTCTGGACGATCGAGGAGAGCCACGAGCACCTGCTCGAGTCCGAGTACGGGACGATCACGTGCATCACCTCGCGAACAGTTCGAGAGGTCGCGGACGGCCTCCTGCTCTCGAACTCGGTCCGACGGGGCGTGATCGGCCTCGTCAAGACGATTTCACGGGAGTTCGCGCCCGAAATTCGAGCCAACGCGGTCCTGCCGGGGACGATCGAGACGGCCCGGATCGAGGAACTCGTCGAGTCCGGCATCGAGCGCGGCACCTACGACGACTACGAGGCGGGGCTGACCGAACTGGCGAGCGACATTCCGATGGACCGCCTCGGTGAGCCCAGAGAGCTCGGGGACGTCGTGGCCTTCCTCTCGAGTCCGCACGCGAGCTTCGTCAACGGGACCGAGATCCCGATCGACGGCGGCCTGTTGCGGAGCTGAGGTGGTCACCACTGCAGCTTGACACGCCGTCTGGTTTCGAATCGAAATATTCTCGGTTCCCCTCGGCCGAGTCGGAGTGTGTACAGGCCGGCTCAGATCGCTGGATATCTCGCGCTAGTCGTAACCCCCGCCGCGTTGCTCTTCGGTGCCGTTCGTGCGCCGACCGACCCGCCGACCGGACTGCTGAGCGTCCAGTTCGGGGTCGTTCTCGCGGGAACCGTCGTCGCCGCGATGGAGCGCCACCGTCTCTGGACGCTCGATACGGCTGGCTGGGAGTTCGATGCGACCGGATTCGATCACACGGACATCTTCGACGCGCTCGCGGTCCCGGCCGCGGCGGTGCTCACCTACGGACTGAGCGTCCACGCCGATCTCGGTCCGGTTCTCGCGTCCGCGCTCGTCGGGCTGATCGTCGGCCTCGGGCTCCCGCGGATCGACGGCGCGGCCTACTGCGGGTCGTTCGTCGGGATGGCCTCGCCGGCGGTGTTTCCCTCGCTCGAGGGTGTCGCGCTGGCGGGTCTCCTCGCCGGACTCGCGTTCGTCGCGACGGCCGAATCGTTCGGCGGCTTCGGCGGCAAATACGGCACGCTCGCGCTCTTCGGCTGTCTCTCGGCGGTGTTCTTGACGGACGTCGACTACGCCGCTGGGAGCTCGCTCGAGTGGGGACTCGCCCCCGCGATCGGTGCCGTCGCCGTCGTCGCTGCGGTCGCGACCGTCTCGCTGCGCACTCGCGGCGGGATGAGTTCGGTGGTCGCTTCCGCTGCGGTCGGGGTCGTCGCCGGCGTCGGGTTCCCACGGATCCTTCCGGAACTGGGGCCGACGCTGGCCGCAGTCGCCTTCTGTGCCTCGTTCGTCGGAATGTCGAGCGCCGAACGGTTGGAAACCACGGGACAGGTCGCGGGTGCGGGCGTCGTCTGTGGACTCGTCTACCTCGCGGTCGCACCGGCCCTCGCCGGCGCGGGCGGCAAACTGGGGACAACCGCGTTCATCTCCTGTCTCGCACTCGCCGGCGCGCTGGAGCTGACGGCCGTCGCCCGCTCGAGCGTCGGTCGCTTCGCTGCGAGTCGTTGAACGTGGTCTGCGGTCACGCTCGAGTCCGGTGGCCGCTCGGATTCGGGATACCTTCGTCGTCGCGCTCTGGCTCTCGGCAGTCGTCTATTTGAACGGCAGACGCCGGCACGTCGGCACGCCGTCACTGTCGTCACCGCGGCGGCGTTCGGGCGGGTGAACCGGTCGTCGTCGCTCTGCTCACGGTTCCCTTCGGTCACCGCTTGCTTTCGATCCCCTCACTCCAATCCGGTCTCGCTCCGCTCATACGGTCTGCTGTACCGATGTCCCGGCGCGACCGCGAACCGTCCTGTGGTCGCGGCGGAACTGACTGACAGCAGTCCGTATCAGTCGGCCGAAATCTCGCAGGTGCCCTCGTAGGCCACGTCCGAGACCGATTCGATTTCGGGGTCGTCCCCACAGACCGGACACGCCGGGTTCGGCTGAACCGGGACCTCCTCGAAAGTCATGTCCATCGCGTCGTACAGCAGGAGGCGGCCCTCGAGTAGGTCGCCCTTCTCGAGCAGGTATTTGACGACCTCGGTCGCCTGGATGCAGCCGACGGTGCCGGGGAGGACGCCGAGGACGCCCGTGGTGGCGCAGTCCGGAACGGTCCCGGGTTCGGGCGCTTCGGGGAAGATACAGCGGTAACACGGCGGCGATGTCTCGTCTCCGTCCGCATCGCCGCGGCCGTCACCGCTGCGGTCGTTAGTGAACGACGTTATCTGCCCTTCGAACCGGTAGATCGCGCCGTGAAACAGCGGCGTCTCGGTGAGGACGCAGTGGTCGTTGAGCAGGTAGCGGGTCGCGAAGTTGTCGCTGGCGTCGAGGACGATGTCGTACTCGGCGACCAGGGATCCGACGGTTGCCGCGGTAACGCGGGTTTCGTGAGTCTCGACGTCGATATCGGGGTTCAGTTGGTCGACATAGTCGGCGGCGCTCTCGACCTTCGGCCGACCGACATCGGCGTCGCCGTGGACGATCTGTCGTTGCAGGTTCGAGCGCTCGACGACGTCGTCATCGACGATTCCCAGCCGACCGACGCCGGCCGCTGCGAGATACTGGATAGCCGGCGAGCCAAGTCCGCCGGCACCGACGATCAGGACGCTCCCCTCGAGCAGCCGCTGTTGGCCCTCGGGACCGATCTCGTCCATGATAACGTGTCTCGAGTAGCGATCGAGCTGGGTCGCGTCGAGGCGCAGGTCGCTCATACGGTACCGTTCGGCCGAGAGCGAGAAAAGGACGCGGGTCGAATGCTCCCGGACGGACTGTTGTCAGTCAGTTTCAGAGCAACCGCGATCGCCCTACGATTCTGCCGGGACATCGGTACGGTAGACCGTCTCATTCGCCGGCGCTGGCGGGTGGCTCACTCCGTCGTTTGGGGCGGCTAACCCCGTCGTCTGGTGGCTCCTATTTCCGTCGTCGCTGCGACGACCCGTGGTATCGCGGAGGTGGCAGGATCTTCACCGACCCAACGATTTAATAGTGTGGTGCACATTCACACACCTATGGCAACCTCACCCAGTGATGCCGGTGACGACGTCATCGATCAATTCCTGTCCGATCGCGGTCACTCGGTCGAACAAGTAGGGTGGGACCACGATTATAACAAAAAGCAGTGTCCGGAGTGTGGCGGTCTCCACGATACGTCCGCCAGTTCCTGTACCGTCTGCGGGTGGGAACCTGCGACGTAAGGGCCGGCGCTGTCGGGGATCACCACCGTCGTACATGGTCTTCGATTCATCGCGTCCCGACGGGACCGCGTACGGTATCGTCGCAACTCGTCTCGGTCGGTGACGCGTCGAACGAACCGCGACGATCTTTGACCACGCCATTCGAATGTTTTTATAATACTACTTCCGACACAATTATAACCTGTTGATAGCTAAACCGTAGTGAGAAGAACTATGCCGGAATGCCAGAACTGCGGTGCGTTCGTCACCGAACGATACGCCCGGGTGTTCACCCCGCGAGGCGTCGACGATCCGCGCGTCTGTCCGGACTGTCAGGACAAGATCCGCGACGGTGCCAACGTCCGAGACGCCCGCTCGCCGCGCGATCCATAACCGCTCGTTTCTGTCGAAGAAAACCCACGTCACTTATAGGTGTCGCGCTCTTGTTTGGCTACAATGACTCCGACGGACACGACGGTTACCCGCCTGTTCGGTGGTCCGGGAAGCGGGAAGACGACCGCCCTCCTCGACCGCGTCGAAGATATCCTCGAGCAGGATGGCGTCACCTTCCGGGACATTCTCGTCGTCTCATATACGCGAGCGGCGGCCCAAGAGATTCGAGAACGCCTCGCCGACCGCCTCGACGAGAGCCCGCGCGCCCTGCAGGGCAACGTCTGTACGATGCACGCAAAGGCCTACGAACTGCTCGATCTCTCTCGAGCCGACGTCATCGGCGAATCCGACAAAGAGGACTTCTGCGACCAGTACGGTATCGATTACGAAGACGAGTACTCGGGCGCCGGCCGCCGGACCGCCCGGTCGACGACGATCGGGAACAAGATCATCGCGACGAGCCAGTGGCTCCAGCGGACCAGCCGCGAGGTCTCGGACTGGTACGACGTCCCCTTTCAGTGGGACGACGAGGAGGTTCGACTCCCGCCCGAGATCGACGACAACGCCCAGGAGGGCAACAAGTACACCCCGACCTGGCCCAGCGACGACGACCGGATCGACATTCCCGAAGCGATCCGCGCCTGGCGCAGCTACAAGGGCGACGAAGGGAAAATCGGCTTCGCGGACATGCTCGAGCGAGTCGAGCAACGCTCGCTGCTGCCTAGCGTCGACTACCTGGTGATCGACGAGTTCCAGGACATCACCACGCTGCAGTACGACGTCTATCAGGAGTGGAAACCCCACATGAAGCAGGTCCTGATCGCCGGCGACGACGACCAGGTCGTCTACTCCTGGCAGGGAGCAGACCCCGCACTCCTCCTCGAGGAGGAGGTCGACGAGGACGTCATCCTGCCGAACTCCTACCGACTGCCGTCGAACGTCCTCAACGCAGTCAACAAGGAGATCCGCCACATCGATCAGCGTCAGGACAAGGACCTCAAGCCGCGGACGGAAGGAGGCGCCGTCGAGGCGAAAACGAATGCGTCGATGCTCGACGTGGTCCGGATGGTCCGCCGGGCGCTCGTCGAGGGCGACGGCACCATCATGGTGCTGTTCCGGGCGCGCTACCAGATGTTCCAGTTCATCGACGAGTTCATCACCGAGGGCGTCCCCTTCACGTCGCTGACCGACCAACGGATGTGGACCGACCGACTCACGGAGTACGTCTACGCGGTCGAGGCGCTCGACGCTGGCGAGGACGTCACCGGCCTGCAGGCCCGTCGACTCGCGGACATGCTGCAGGATTCGGCCTTCGGTACCAACGAACGCGACGCCCTCTTCGACGAAATCGATGAGCGTCAGGAAGAAGCCGGCATCGAGGACCTGGAGGAACTCATGATCCCCGCCGGGGTCATCGAAGACCACGCACCCTTCATGCCCGACCCGGCCTCCGCCTCGGACATGCTCCGAAAGGTCACGAACTTCCAGAAGAAGAGCGTCCGATCCTACTTCGCGATCGGCGAGTACCAGGGGATGGACACCGACCGCGTCCGCGTCGGCACGATCCACTCCGCGAAGGGTCGCGAAGCCGACCACGTCTTCGTCGGCACCGACCTCACCGAGAAGGTCGTCGAACAGATGGTCGCCACGGTCGACGATCCCACCGATATCCCCGGCTGCGAGGAGTTCACCAAGACCTCCTCGCCCGTTCCCGTTCTGACCGACAACGAACGCCGCGTCTTCTACGTCGGCATGTCTCGAGCCCGCGAGCGGCTCGTCCTCCTTGAGAACCTCGTCGACGGCGCGCCCACGCTGCCGATCGACGTCCTGCTCAAGAACCGGCTGACCGATTCGACCCTCGAGGAACTGATCGAACTGGCCCAGGAGCCGATGGACGAACCGGACGCCGACGAACTCGAGGCCGAAGCCGAAGCGCCGTGACCGGTGGGAACGAACGCAGCCTCGAGCGCGACCGACCATCCGACCCCGCCGCCTCGAGCGCGACCATCGACCTCGCCCGTGAGCGACGTGACCACGCGACAACCGTTCTCTCCGACACGCTCGAGCAGCGCGACGCGACCGCGTTCGTTCACGTCGGGGCCGACCGCGATCCGGGGATTCAGTACATCTGTCCGACGCCAGCGGGCGGCGTCACCGCAGTCGCATATGACGGCGTCGAGCGCGAGTGGCTCGTCCACTCGGCGGCCGACGGGGCCGGCGGTCATCCCGCGAATCGCCTCGCCGCGACGCTCGCCGAGCGCGGGCTCGAGGGCGCGGTTCTCGCGCCGCCGCGAGTTCCACACGACGCCGCGCTCTACCTCGAGGGAGAGGGGTTCGAACTGGCGTCGGCCGACGCGCTCGAGCGGGCGCGAACAACGAAAACGGACGGCGAGCGCGAACGGATTTCGCGCGCCCAGCGGGCGGCGAGCGCCGGGATTCGACGAGCGGCGTCGGTGCTGGCCGACGCGACGGTGGTCGACGGTCGACTCGCGACCGCTGCGAACGCCGATGCAGGGTCCGAGCCCGAGTGTTTGACGCCCGCTCGATTGCGGATTGCCATCGACGAGGCCATCGTCGGTGCGGGCGCGTTTCCGGTTGGGACCACCGCGGTCAATCCAGACTCGAGCGCTGGAACCGACGCGGAGTCGCTCCGGCCCGGCGAGCCGATCGTCCTCGAGACCGCACCGCGCGGGCCGGCCGGCTACTACGGCGGGCTAGTTCGGACGCTGGTCGTCGACGGCGACGGCGGCCGAGAGCGGCGGGCTCACGTCGGCGTCACTCAATCGTTTCGCTCGGCGCGGTCGATGCTGACCGCCGGTCCGGAGTCCGTCACCGCCGTCGAAGCCGACCTCGAGGCGGAGGTGCGCTCGTTCGGGTTCGGCGACGGCGACGCGATCGAGACGCGGGTTTCGGGCGTCGGGCTGGAGGCTCGCGAGCGGCCGATCGACGGGGGCGACTCGCTGGATGCCGGGACCGTCGCGCGACTCGACGTGGCCGCACGCGTCGACGACGACAACTGGCTTCGGATCGCCGACGTGCTGGCCGTGAATGCCGAGGGCAAGCGACCTGATTGGCTCGCGGCCCCGTCGCAGTCGCTCGAGCCGACCGCGTTGCTCGAGTGAGTCACACGGCGATGGTTCTCAGACTAGTGTTCGAGTACCGGTAGGGACCTCGGCTCAGGATTCCGGTGACCATTCACAGGCGTCACCGGACATCAGGCTCTCCTCCTCGATGTGCCTGTCCAGACAGGCGTAGTTACAGAACTGCCCGGTCTGGTTGGTGCTCTCGTTCTCGCCTTCGTTCACGTATACGGGATCGTGTCGTTCGATATCGCTGTTGCAGTACGTGCACTCGGTACCCATATCGTTCTATTTCGGCTCGAGCCGGGAATGGATTGTGCCCGTGTCGTCTCGAGTAGCCCCGTTCCAGTTCGGTCGAGCAGTTGCGGCGTTCTGCTCGAGCGGTCGGTGAGGAGTGACGATCGCCAACCCCAGTCACCGGTCGTCGTTCGAATCGGATTCGGGCTCTTTCGCGACCGTGCCGACGACCCGGTTGGCCACGAGTTCGGGAATGTCGGTGGGCATCGTCAGCCAGTGCTGGATGACTACGAGCCCGATCGCGAGGCCGATGAGGGTCAGGCCGATTCCCGTGTCGTCGCGAATGAGCAGGAAGTCGAGCCCGGCGAGCGCGGCGGGAATGGCGAAGACGAGCGTGCCCGCGAGTTTGATCGTATCGATGATACCGGCCATTGGAGTGGGGTAGCGCGCCGACCGTCAAAAACGCAGCGACGATGTCGGCCCGTTACCGACCGTTGCGGTCGCCACCTCGGTCGGCGATTTCGTTTGCAGTGAACGTTACAGGTTATTTACTAAAACATTGAAATCGATCGGGATTCAGGTATCCATATCGGCTCGATACCGACGGACAGACTCCATGCAACAGCACCCGCGACAGCGATACGAAGCGATCTGTGAAGCCTCGCCCGACGCGATCATCCTCGTCGATCACGGCGGGCGGATCACCTACGCGAACGCGCGCGTCACCGACTTATTCGGCTACGAGCCGTCCGAACTCGTCGGCGAACCGATCGAGATCCTCGTTCCGGAGTCCGTCCGGGAGGAACACGTTGCCAAGCGCGACGCGTACATCGCCGACCCCGAAACCCGACCGATGGGCGCGGGTCTCGATCTCTCGGGCCGACGGAAGGACGGATCCAAGATCCCGATCGATATCAGTCTGAGCCCGATCGAGAGCGACGGTCGACGCGAATACATGGTCGTCGTTCGAGACGTCCGCGACCGAGAGACGCTCCGTGCGAAGTACCAGACGATTCTCCAGGCGGTCCCGGACGCGGTCGTCGTCGCGGACGCGGCGACGGGTGAGATTGTCGAGGCGAACGAACGGGTCGCGGAGCTGCTGGGCGACGACCCGGCCGAATTCGTGGGCCGGCCACAGACCGCCCTCCATCCGTCCGAGGAGGCCGACCGCTATCGGGCCCTCTTCGAGGAGTACATCGCCAGTCCCCGTTCCGACCAGCCGATTCTCCACGAGTTTCCGGACGGGTCGGACATTCACGTCGAGACCAGCGCCGGCGAGCGGATCCCGGTCGAGATCAACGCCCACGTCTTCGACCTGTACGACCGCCGATTGGTCGCTGGCGTTTTCCGCGACGTAACCGACCGAAAGGAGTACGAGCGACAGCTCCGAGCGCTCCACGCGGCGACGCGGGAGTTAGTCGCCGCGGACGGTCGCGAGGAAATCGCCGCCCTCGTCGCCGACGCCGCGCGGACGATCCTCGGATACGAGTACAACGTCGTCCGACTCGTCGAGGACGATCGACTGCGGCCGGTCGCCGTGACTGATGGGGCCGAGACGGAGATGGGTGAACGGCCGGCGTACCCGACCGAGAGCCCGTCGCCGGTCAGTCACGCCTACGATAACGGCACCTCGCTCCGGTATGATGATGTCCGTGACCTCGAGGACGGCTACGACCGCGGGGAGGCGTGCTCGGCGATGTACCACCCGATGGGCGATCACGGTGTGATCAGCATCGTCGATCCCGCGGTCGGGGCGTTCGATCGGTCGGACGAGGAACTCGCGTCGGTGTTGTCGGTCAACGCCGAAATCGCGCTCAATCGACTGGCCTACGAGCGGACCCTCGAGCGACAGAACGAACGGTTGGACGAGTTTGCGAGCGTCGTGGCTCACGACCTCCGGAACCCCCTCAACGTCGCCCAGGCACTACTCGAGGTCGACCGAGCGGACGACGGCGACTGCCACGCCGACGAGATCGAGGCCGTCCTCGATCGGATGGCCGGGATCATCGACGACGTGTTAACGATGGTCCGCAGCGGGTACGAGGTCGACGACGTCGAGTCGATCCAGTTCGGCTCGATCGCCGACGACTGCTGGGAGCACGTAGCGACCGCGGATGCGACGATTCGCGTCGAGTCCGCCGGGCTCTTTTACGCCGACTCGAGTCGGATCCGCAACCTGTTCGAGAACCTCTTTCGGAACGCGGTCGAACACGGCGGCGCGGACGTCACCGTCTCGCTCGCGCTCTCGGCCGACGGGTTTTCGGTCGCCGACGACGGCCCCGGCATCCCGCCGGGCAAGCGCGACCGGGTGCTCGAACCGGGGTGGACGACGGGCGAGGACGGTACGGGACTGGGGCTGAACATCGTCCGCGAGATCGCGCAGGCTCACGGCTGGTCGGTCGACGTGACCGAGAGCGAGTTCGGCGGTGCGCGGTTCGAGTTTTCCGGGGTTCGCACCGTCCCGTACGACGATTCGTTCGAGTCGACGTAGGATGCCGGCCCGACCCGGAACGGCTTTCTCCCGTCGCCCGCCAGTTGCGCGTATGTTCACGGGGATCGTCGAGGAGACCGGCGAAATCGTCGCTCGAGAGCGAACGGACGACGGCCTCCGGCTCCGGATCGGGGCCGACGAGGTCGCGACGGGCCTCGAGCACGGCCAGAGCATCAGCGTCAGCGGCGCGTGTCTCACGGTCGAGGACGACGTCGAGGGCGAGTGGTTCGAGGTCTTCCTGGCGACCGAGACCGTCGAGCGGACCTATCTGGGCGAGTTAGACGAGGGCGACGCGGTCAACCTCGAGCGGGCGATGCCGGCCGACGGCCGGTTCGACGGCCACGTCGTCCAGGGCCACGTCGACGCGGTCGCGACGGTTTCGACCATCGAATCCATCGACGAGGACTGGTTTTTCGAGTTCGACCTCCCCGAGGGGTACGACCGCTACGTCGTCGAGAAGGGGTCGATCACGCTCGATGGAATCAGTCTGACCGTCGCCGACCTCGATACCGAGAACGGCCGGGTAACGGTCGCGATCATCCCGACGACCTACGAACTGACAACGCTCTCGGAGAAAGCACCCGGCGACCCGGTCCACCTCGAGGTCGACGTGCTCGCGAAGTACGTCGAACGGCTGCTCGAGGCCCGCTTCGAGTAACTGGGCCGTCTATTCGTCCGCAATATCCAGTCGTCGCTGGCACTCCTCGAGCAGTTCTTGCTGCCCGACCCGCCAGCGCGTCCGTGAGGGGCTCGCAGCCGTCTGCTGAGTCCTGAAATCGGCCTTTCCAGGGATGTCGCCACCGAGTCGCGGTCAGCGCTGGGGCGGCTCGAACTCGGTCAGTTCCGGCCGCGAGTCGCCATCGATATGGCTCGTGACGGACTGGTAGGTCCGGCGATAGCGATCGATCTTGCGATAGAGGTAGTAGCCGATCGCGAGGTCGTAGAGAACGACGTAGCCGACGAACGCGATTCCGTAGCCGATGGGGAGGAGGTCGGTGACGATCCCCGGAACGATCCCGACTGTGACGTTATACGTCCCGTGGACGAACGCGGCGACGAGCAGTCCCTTGAGGACGATCGGACCGGCGTAGTCGCGGTTGAACTTCGCCAGTCCGAGGTAGTAGCCCGCGATCGCCGAGTAAATGACGTGGCCCGGTCCGGCCAGCGCACGGACCGTCGCGATCCCGCTGGCGGTGACGAAAATGTTGGTCTCGGGGTTCGCCTCGCCGATGACGCGGCTGATGTAGAGCGCGTTTTCGATGGCGGCGAACCCTAACCCGGCGACGGCACCGTACACTGCGCCGTCGATGACGGCGTTGAAACTGTCGTTCCGGTAGGCGAACACCTGCACGGCGAGTAGCTTTACTGTCTCCTCGATCGGGCCGACGATCAGGTAGAAAAAGAGAACTCCACTGATCCCGAGCAGTGCCCGACTGTACGAGTTGACAAGCGCCGCGAACGTCGCGAACAGGACCGCGAGCAGGAAGGTTACGACGAGCAACCAGAGCGGTTCGCTCGTCGTGATGTCCGCATACCAGATGTACGCCGCGAGCAACCCCGCGGGGACGATCGAGAGTCCGAAGAAGAGGGCGACGAACGGATCCTCGAGGACGACCGCGGCCGGCGAGACGAGTAAGACGAGGGTGATCGCGATCGCGATCAGCAAGACGAGCGCACGGAATCCGTAGCTCACGGCGTTGTAGAGCGTGTACGCCACCAGGTCGCCGATCGATCGCGGCTCCCACGTCGAGACGTCGTAGAGGTCGACCGACCCGTCACCGGTCCGCTCCTCGGCCCGTTCGACCGGGTCGCGCCTACGTTCCATGGGCGGCCATATGATCGCCTGCCCGGTATAGGTTGGTACTCAGCGACGATCTGGACCGACTGCAACGGTTTTCACACCGATCGACAGACGGTTGCGTACTCGGGCGGACGGCTGTGCGATCGGACTGGCGGTGACACCCAGGGGAACCGGCCGCTGGAAACTACCGTTCGCGTGCCTCTTGGAGGAGCCTCTTGCCGAAACCGTATTCGATCGAGTCGGCTGCGACGTATACATCCGACGGGACGGGTCGGTGTCGGAAACTGACTTCGCGACCGTTCGAGTGACGACGCGACGTCAGGACGACCGGCATGGAGTCGAGACCGCCAGCGCGAACTCGGAATTATCAAAGGCGTCCCGGCCCAACCGGCACGTATGCACTTCGACCAGCGAACTCAGCGAGCGCTTCGCGATGTCGGCCTCGAGACCGACGAGCTTCGGGCCGCCTCAGAGGCGGTCGTCGACGCCGTCGCCGAAGACGCGGCAGCGCTCGAGGCGTTCTTCGACGAGCACGACACCGTCTACTCCGACATGGAGATGGCCCACTCGAGTTCGGACTACCCCGAACACGACGTCGACTACGCCGACATCCCGACTCACGCCGACGAGATGCGCGGCTGGCTCCGATTCGAGACGTGGGGCGTCTCCGTCGAGGACGGCCGAATTCTGGGAGACGGACACGTCGAACTCTCACTCGGGCCGACGATCGACGATCGGGTGCGGTTCGCAGCCGACCGCGACACGCTCTGATGATGTCTGCCTGCGAGGCGGGGTTCGGATCGCTCGAGCGAGAGTTGCGACGAGAGCCGCGACGAGGGATCGACGAGCGACAGCGGCCGTCGACGGCGGTGCGGCGAGCGCTCGCGGAGGGAGCGCGATGACGACGGCTCGAGTCCGCGGCATCTACACGACGGCGATCACCCGGTTGCTGAGCGAGACCGGCCGCGAGGTCGTACAGGCCTCCGAACCGATTCGGGAGCGATTCGAGCGATCGTTCGACGCCGCGCCGGCCGACGTCTCGATCGAGACGACCCGTGATCGACAGGGCGTCGAGATTTCGGGTACGCCGGACGCGGTCGAGCCGGTCGCGAGCGAACTCGAGGACCTCGCGATCGATACGTTTCGGTGGCCGGACGACGTGTCCCGCGGTGCAGTCTTCGACGCGGACGTGCTCGAGGCGGGCGGCGGCAGCGGCGCGGTCGTCGACCTCGGCGACGGTCGGCGCGGCTTTCTGAAATACGACGACGCTGACGGCTACGTCGACGCCGGAAATCGGTACCGGGTACAGGTCCACGAGCCCGCGCCGCCGTGGGACGACGACCGCCCCCTCGTGGGGCCGACGCTCGAAGTTCAGGGCGGGCTCTGTACCCTGTCCCGGGATCGAACCGGCGTCTCGGCGGCGCTTCGCGGCGAGCGAGCGGAGGAACTGGTCGGCATGACCGACCTTCTCTCGGTCGATGTGCCCGAGGGATGGGGTGTCCGCTGGCAACACGCCGCGGCCGACGCTGACCTCGAGGCGATGGGAACCGCGCTCGAAGACGTCGCGAATCGGGCGCGGTCGCTCGAGACCGCGCTGGCCGACGCACCGGACGAACCCGGCGAGCCGGGACTGCTGGCCGCGCCCCGCCGGACCGAGTGGTGCTGGTTCGGTCGCGAGGCCCGGTTCGCGCTGGACAGCGTGCGGCGTCGGGTGGAGACCACGATGCCGGGCCACCATCGAACGAAGGCGGCCGATCGGGCCGCGAGCGCGGCGGTCGACTTCGCGGAGGCCGTCTGCGAGTCGACCGGAACCGGTGACGGCGGTGCTGACGCAACCGGCGAGTTTCCCTTCGCGGCGGTCGCTCGGCAGTTCGGCCCGACGACGGGCGACCGCCTCGAGATCGGTCACGGCAAACCCGACGGCCGACTCATCTCGCTCGGTCGCGGCGAGGTGACCGAGTGGGACCCCGAGGGGAAGGTGACTCTCGAGCGCTCCATGCGCGGCGGCGGGAGCTACGACGCGCTCGGCGTCTCCAAGGAGTCGGGCGACGTCGCCGTGACGAAGTTCCGCGAGGGCCGGTGGTGGTATCCGACGACGTACACGGCCGCCGACGGCACGTCGAAAGGGACCTACGTCAACGTCTGTACGCCCGTCGAGCTCTTTCCGGATACCGTTCGGTACGTCGACCTCTACGTCGACGTCATCCGGCAGCGCGACGGGACGGTCGAGATCGTAGACGCCGAGGAACTCGAGGACGCCGTTTCTGACGGATTCGTCTCCGACGAACTGGCCGAGAAGGCGATGAACGTGGCGGAAGCCGTCGAGCGCGCGCTTTCGAAATAACAGAGGGACGTTCTCTACACTCTCATCGCATATCGCAATAGAAAGGGACACGAATTCTGCAGTGGCCTCTGATGGGAATGAGCGGGACAAAGCGTCCTGCTATGGTGGCAACAGGGAATCGCCACGCCCTTCCCAACCGATTCGCTCGGTCATGCTTCCCTCGCTCATCCACTGGAAGACGCAAGCGTCTTCCAAGCAGTCGCTCGTTTCACTCGCGACGACCTCGCGCAATATCGTCGGCCGTCCTCGCTGTGCTCACGGTTCCCTGCGGTCACCGTTCGCTTTCCGAGGCCCTCGGTCGGCCGACAGCGCGCGCCACCGCATACCGGTTGGTTGGTCTGGTGTGAGATGGGAGATGTCTACTGACGGCGACTTATTCGGCCTGGTCGTCCGGCGTGTGTATCTCGTCGTCGAGGACGATCTCGAGACGCTCATCTGCGAATAGCCGATCGATCTGGCCGTGCGTGAATTTCCCGTCGCAGTCCTCGCCGACGAAGGTGACGAAGCGGTCGGTTCGTTCGACGACGGTGGCCAGCGAGCGTCCGGTTCGGTAGGAGTAGCGAACGATCGTTCCGGGGTGGAGCGCCTCGGCAGTGACGCTGAGATATTCCCGATGGTGGAGGGCCATACCCGGGGACGCGCCGATCCGAGCATAGCTTTTCTGGCCGCGCGGGCCAGTGCACTCGATCGGTGCTCGCCGGAACCCGTCTCCTCTCCTCTCTCGAGTCCGTGATCGACGTATATCGATGGTATCACTCAGCGCGGGCCGATCGTGGCCTGATACGGTTTGCTGTAACGATTTACTGGCGCGACCGCGGTCGGGGCCGCGCACTCGAGTGGCAGACGCAGTCACTCGCTCAATCCGAAGCGCTGGTGACCGGGTCCGGACCGGCGGTGGTGGGGAGCAGGTCGACGTACTCGTCGAGGTCGAGCGCGAACTCCCGCCCGGTTGGCGGCCGGATCCAGCGGAACTCGAACTCAGCACCGTGTTCCTCCCCGCCGTCGGTGACGGTGTGCGTCCACCGGTCGCGGGGTTCGTGCACCGTCGCGTGGAAGAAGTGCCGGACGTAGCGCTTCGGCGGCTCCTCGCGGCGCGTCCAGATGTCGGTCGTCAGATGTTGGGTCCCGCTCAGCGTTCCGAGGCCGCTCTCCTCGAGAACTTCCCTGAACAGTGCCTCTCGCGGAGATTCGCCCGACTCGAGCGTTCCCTTCGGGATCTGGAGGCCGTCGTGTCCCGGTCCCTCGAATACCAGTAACTCGCCCGTTGTGCGAGTGATGTACGCGCACGCCTTCTGGACGTACGTGACGCCAGTCATGATACAATGTGGCACACCGTTCCGACGTAAAAACCTATCATAGGGGGTGTTAAATGACATTAAGGGGATTGTGCATTCGGCTCGGACCGTTTCGGCGGCCGCGAACGCTGGACGGGATCAGTTGGTGACGGCAGTCGGTTCCTCGCTGTCGATCGGTTCCTCGTCGTCGAGGTGCGTGAACACCGTCGCAAGCGCTGGTCCGGAGACGTTGTGCCAGACGCTGAACAGGGCCGGGATCAGCGCTGTGCTCGCGCTGAAGTATAGTAGCACTGCAAGTCACTGCACACCTGATCGCATGGCAGCTGTGCGATCAGTGTGTAACTCGTTGCAGTTGTTACTATAGAACGGGTGACAGCAGCGTGCGCTCGCTGCGACGTGTTCGGTGTGGGTGGCTCCGAATTGAGACCACTCGAGCCGCGAGCCGTAGTCGTCGAACCGGGCGTGGTCCGGAAACGGAACGGATTAGGTCGCGAAGTTGTCCTCGGCGACCGACTGTCCGCAAACGGGACAGCCGTTCGCCAGTGTCGCCTCGCGTATCGGGTCGGTCACAGCGATCTCTCGGCGACAGTCGGGGCAGGTAAATTCGTACGGTTTCATGGGTCTGAATCGTGCGCTCGCCGACTAGTCGTTCGATCCCGTTCCGAATAGAGATCGAACCCAGATATAGAGGGACATATAAAAGCGGACGCGGTGACGCTCTCGCTCAGTCGCCGACAACCGATTGCAGGAGTTTGGACTCGGCCTTCCGCAGGTGTTCGGCTGCTGTGCTCGGCGCGCAGTCGATCGCCGCTGCGACGTCTTCATGGCTCATCTGGCGCGGGATCTCGTAGTAACCGCGGTCGACGGCGACGGCAATCGCCTCGCGCTGGCGCTCGCTCAGCAGCGATTCGAGGATCCCCGGCGCTGCCGACAGTCCGCTGATTTCGGTGACCGTTACCCCGATCGGATCTGGAATCTCCTCGAGGGCGGACTGGATCTCCGCCGGCGGGCCGACCATCGAGTACGCCACTGTCCCGTCGTCGGTGAACTCGGCCGGCGGAATCACAACGACCGGATTCCCCGTCACGGAGTCGAGCAGCTCCCGCATGGGCTCGGTGGTCTCGTCTCTGATGTACGCATAGAAGGAGCCCGAATCGGCCGCAGTCAGTTCGTACGCCAGCACCGCCGGAATCGACTCCATCGCGTCCGCGAACCGTTCGCGGTCGCCCTCGACGTAGTGCAGGATCCCGAGTTCATCGCCGGAGAAGCTCCACTGCATCGCGGTCGCGCGATCAACGTAGGATGCGTTGATGAGAACGTCGTACACCGGGTGAATCTCGGCCTCGCGACCGCCCCCGTCGAGCAGTGCTCGAACGTGTTTCATAGCTGTACTGTTCTCGAACCTCACTTAAACCCCCCAGACGAATGCGGCACTCATGATTCGGTTCCCCGGTGAGAAGCCGTCTCTGCCATGACCAATCGAACGCTGCTGACGGGAGGGACCGGGACGCTCGGGACGGCACTGCGCCCCCGGCTACGAGACGCGGGCGACGACGTTCGCGCGACGAGTCGATCGCCGCCGACAGATAGCGACGACATCGACTGGGTCGCGATGGACCTGGCCGAGGGAACGGGGATCCGCGAGGCCGTCGCCGACGTCGACATCGTCGTCCACACGGCGACTGCGCCGCAGGGGGACACTGAGGCCGTCGATGTCCGCGGTACCGAACGACTGCTCGAGGCGGCCGCCGACGCCGACGTCTCGAACGTCGTGTACGTCTCCATCGTCGGCGTCGACGAGATTCCGTACTCGTACTACGAACAGAAACACGCCGTCGAACAGACCGTCGCGGAGAGCGACATCCCGTCGACGATGGTCCGCGCGACGCAGTTTCACTCGTTCGTCGCCGACCTTCTCGAGACGGCCTCCCGGTTGCCGGTCTGGCCGTTGCCCACCGGCATTCGGCTCCAGCCGATCGACGTGGGTGAGGTGGCAGACGCGATCGTCGACCACGCGACGCTCGACGCGGCCGGTCGGGTGCCCGATATCGGCGGTCCCGAGGTGCGAACCGTCGGCGACCTCGCGCGGACCTACCGCGACGCGAGAGGGCTCCGCCGACCGATCGTTCGCCTCCCGATTCCCGGGAAGATCGCCGCCGCTTTTCGAGCCGGTGGGGCGATCTGCCCGGACCGGACCGTCGGAACGGTGACGTGGAACGAGTGGGTCGCATCGACGTTCGACTGATCGCTGCGAGCTTCTGTCCGTTCTTACAGGAGATTCGCGACGACGAACGCGACCTGTACGACCACGAGCACCGTCAGGGTCGCCAGGACACAGCATTCGTAGCCCACGCGGACGTGATCTTGGTCGAATACGTTGGCGCGCTCGAGACCTCTCGAGGTCTCGCCGGTACTCCGGACAGTTCAGGGGGAACCGTTAAGGTATGCTACCCGCTACCAATGGGGATGAGCACGTTAAACGAAGAGATGGCCGACGTTCGGTCGGACGTCGACGACGTGCAAACACAGCTCAGGGAGGACGTTCCGGAGTTCTTCGCGTTCGACGTCGCCGTCGGGAACATCACGTACAACGCGAACACCAACAGCGTCTCCGTCACCGTCGAACCGAGCTCTCGAGCGCGAGAGCAGCTCTCGGACGAACTCGGCGGCGTGACCGTCAAGACCGACGGGAAACTGGAGTTCGAATTCAGGCTCACGGACCCCCAATCAGAATCAGAATAAGCGAACCGGTCGGCCGTCGATGCTGCTCGAACCGGCGGTCGGCCCGATCAGTCGGCCGCGAGTTTGTCCAGCCCGGCCGATTCGATGTCTTCGCCGTCGACCGACGAGCGCAGCGAGTCCATCCCGTCGTCGCGATCGATCTCGAAGTCGTTCTCGTAGAGTTCCGCGACGCGAGCCATCTCCTCGTCTGAGAGTTTGGGCACGTCGCTGGCGGCCGCCCACTCGTCGATGTCGTCCGTGGTGCGGAACGTCGGCGTCACGGTCGCGACGGACTCGTGACTCAGGAGCCACGCGATCGAGGCCTGGCCCATCGTCCGCTCGCCGTCTCGTTCAAGGAATCGAAGCTTCTCGAGTTTCTCCCAGCCGGTCTCGTACCACTCTTCGGGCCGGAATCCGCGATGGTCGCCCTCGCCGAGTTCGGTGTCGGGCGTGACCTGCTCGTTGAGGATCCCCGAGGAGTGCGGGACGCGGGGGATGAGGCTAGTTGACGAGCCCGTGCGTTCGATCGTCTCGAGGAAGTGGTTGCCCACCTCCTGCTCGAGCACGTTCCAGACGAGCTGGACGGAGTCGAACTCCTCCTCGATCGCGAGGTCGCCTTCCGCGAGCCAGCCGATCGAGGGACCGAGCGCGAGGCCGGTGGCGTCGATCAGCCCGTCCTCCTCGAGTTCGTCCAGCAACTCGAGGACGTCCGGCGTGATCTCGTCGACGTCGGCGTTGTGGAGCTGGAGTACGTCGACTGAGTCGATTTCGAGGCGCTCGAGGCTCTTGTGGACGGCCTCGCGCAGGTACTCCGGATCCATCTCCTTGGGGAGTTCGCCGTGGCCGGCCTGCGGGTTGTTGTAGAAGTCGTAGCCGACTTTGGTGGCGATCGTGACCTCGTCGCGAACGTCCGAGAGGGCCTCGCCGAGTAATTCCTCGCTCCGGCCGTGACCGTAGACATCGCCCGTGTCGAAGTACGTAATTCCCTGCTCGACGGCGTACCGGACCATCTCGATGGCGTCGTCTTCCGAGCGGTCGCCCCACCAGTCGGTCCCGACGACCCACGCGCCAAAGCCCACCTCGCTGACCTCGACGCCCGAGTCGCCCAGTTCGCTGTGTTGCATACACGCTCCTTCGAAGCGGGGGAACTTAGGGTGAACGGAACGCTCGAGATGCCGCCCGAATCCGTTCGGTCGTGACCGCCCCGAAGGTCGAACTGCGAACTGTGAGCCCGCGTGTTGACCCCCGTGCCCGAGTCGACCCGTCCCTGCGAGTCGAACCGCTCTTGGGTACTCGCCTGACACGTATGCGTATGGACGACCGCCGTTTCCGCACCTTCCGGCCGAGTCATCTCCTGCTGGCGGTTCTCGTCGTCATCGTTCCGCTGGGATTCCTCGCTGCGAAGGTGTTCGAGTTTCCAGGCGACCGAGTCACGGTCGGTGCGGTCGCGGTCGGTGTTCTCCTGTTCGTCGGGGCGATCGCGCTCCCTGCATTGCTCCTGGCCCGGTGGCAATCCGAGAGGGAATCTAGGTAACCCATATGCCAGTGGGTCCGGCAACCGCCGTTGGACAACCGAACCACTATCAACTCGGCGGGCAATACCTCGAAGTATGACAAAGCGGTACGTGTCGCTCCCCGAGGAGGCCGAAGCGGGGATGCGCGAGTTCATCGACGAGGTCGATCGACGGCTTGCGAGCGACGAGGATACCTGCTCGGTCGTCGAAGACGTCCTGATCGACCTCTCGGGCGACCGTAAAGCCTACGAGCGCTGGCAGGCCGGCGAGTCGGTTTCCCCGGCCGAACGCGTCCGCCTGCAGAGCTACGATCCCTGTAACACGACCCTCGAGAGCGAGTACTACGCCGAGAAGGACGAAGCGAAGTTCCGCCGCTCCAAGCACCTCCAGTGGCTCTGGCGGCAGTTCGACAGCCTTCCCATCGCGGACAACGTCGAGTTCGCGCTGCGATTCCGGCGGATGCTCGCCGACCACCTCTTCGCGGATTGCGGGGACGACTGTCGCTTCTTCAAGGGAATCTCGTTCACCTACGGTCACAACATCACGATCGGCGACAACACCGTCGTCCACGACGACGTTCACCTCGACGATCGGGGCGAACTCACGATCGGCGACCGCGTCTCGATCTCCGACGGCGTCCACATCTACAGCCACGACCACGACGTCGTCGATCAGACCGAGGTCCGCAACTATCACACGATCGTCGAGGACGACGTTCGACTCACCTACGACTCGATGGTTCAGGCGGGCAACAAGGTCGGCGAGAACGCAATCGTCGGCGCGCGCGGCGTTGTCCAGTACGATATTCCCGCCCACCACATCGCCGTCGGGATGCCCGCCCAGAGCGTCAAGATCAAACCCGGCTGGGAAGACATCGCAACGCCCGTCGACGACGCCGGCACCAACCGACAGGAACAGCGCCACCTCGAGTACGACCTCCCCGACGATTTCACGGACTTCGACGAGTTCGGCCGAGACCTGTAGCTGTTCTGCTAGTTCCCCGCTCCGTGACTCTCTTCGCGTCGGAAATCGGGGAATATCCAAGTGCCTCGAGAACGTACCACATGCCGATGGCGCTCTGGGGTTGGCTCATCGGTTACGTCGTGCTGTTCGCCCTGCTCCACCTGCTACTGTACTACATCTACGCCCGAGGTGACGATGACGACGGCGAGCGCACTCCCTCTTTCGCCGACCCGAATCGCGCGAGCGCTCGATCCTCGCCGGGTTCCGATCGGTACCCGCGCGCGACCGACGATATTGGAGACACCGATCCCGAGTACGAAGATCCCGACCTCGAGATCGAGGGGGAGACGATTCGATGCCCTCACTGTGGTGCACCCAACGAAGCCGATCAGACGTTCACCTACTGCTGGAACTGTATCTCTGGGCTTCGGCAGTGACCGTCGCCGATGGGCGCGCAGGTTTCGGAACTGCCCCTCACGAACCGGCTCGCGGATCCGACCGAAGCGATGCGACAGTCGGTTCCCAGTTCGCTCAGACCGCTGCGAGATTCTCCAGTACTAACCGACACTATCCGTTATATCTTCCTGGTTCCTGCGGTAACAAATGATTACGCTTTTCGTCTTCAGACGGAGAAGGGAAGGGGACGAACAGTAATTCACGCGCTGACCGACTGTCTGGGCGTCGACGTGACCGACAGCCGCGTCCCGCTGTCCGAGACCGTCCAACCCTCCTATTTTCACGCGACTCGTTCCAGCAAAACCGACCGCTCTTACGCCGACAGCTCCGTCGCGAGCCGCTCGAGGTGATCGACGCCGACGACGGCGACGGCGTCGCCCGGCTCCGATCGAATCGTCTCGAGGCGATCGACCATACACCCTTCGCGCGTGTCGTCACGGTAAGACAACGCGCTGCCCTCCGTCTCGACGCTGCCCAGCAGCGCCTGAACACCGGCGACGTGCGAGCGCTCGTGAGCGGCCTGTCGGTCCGGCGGGTCCTCGGGATCGATGTCGTACTCGACCCGCTCGCCGGGGACGACCGTCATTGACGTCGCGTGGGTCAGCGTCGCGGCCACCCGACAGGCGAGCGCCTCGCGGGTCGCGCCGCCGACGCTCGAGATGACGCGCCGGGCCGTCCCGGGCGAGACGCGATCGGCGACCAGCCGCGCGACCAGTCGGCGGCAGAACGACCAGTTGGGGGCGTCGATGCCGACGGGATCCGCGTCGGGTGCGGCGCGGATCGCCGCGCTCATTTCGCCGCCAAAGCGAGGCGGCGTCGGGTCGTCGGCGTCACCGTTGCGGGCATAGATGCGATACAGGGGCATCGCGATGGGCGGTAACTCGAGTGCGAGCGTCTCCGGCTCGACGCGCTGGAGGATGCGCTCGACGCGCGCGATACTCGCGGGGTGGTCGTGGACGACGCCCACCAACACCAGATCGCCGGTCGAGTCGGTGAGCCGGCGGCAGAACTGGGGGGTAATCCGGGGGTCGTCGAACGATTCGGAAACGGACGGGGACTCGTCCATTGCTCGAGTGGTAATACGTGACTACCGGCATAACCCTTCTGTTGTCTTGACTCGGAACCGAGTCAGAAGTATATCGAGCGAGCGACGCCGGACAGAAATCCGTTTCAGTCGTTCAAAGTGCGTATTACTGGTACTGTCTCGAGTCCGATCTCGATCGTCAGTCCCCCTCGAGATCGGGGTGGTCTCGCGAGTGCCGCCGCCGTCGCTTCGGCCATCACCTAATATAAAAACGCCGTGTCGCCGATCGAATGGGAACGATTGACGATCGGATCCCATCGAAGCAAACCCAGGGGATCGTCCCGCACTCCCTCGGTTTTTCTCGTTTATTGATCGAACCGTTCGACATCGCCGCTCGCGAGGATTGGGAAAGATTTATATAGAATCACAAACAATCATCCGCTCGACTATGAGTCAGCGAATGCAGCAGGGTCAGCCGATGATCGTAATGAGCGAGGACTCCCAGCGCGTCAAGGACAAGGACGCGCAGGATTACAACATCAGCGCCGCCCGTGCGGTCGCTGAAGCCGTCCAGTCCACGCTCGGTCCGAAGGGAATGGACAAGATGCTCGTCGACTCCATGGGATCGGTGACGATCACCAACGACGGCGTCACCATCCTCAAGGAGATGGACATCGACAACCCGACGGCCGAGATGATCATCGAGGTCGCCGAGACCCAGGAGGACGAGGCTGGCGACGGCACCACGACGGCCGTCGCGATCGCCGGCGAACTCCTCAAAAACGCCGAGGACCTCCTCGAGCAGGACATTCACCCGACGGCGATCATCAAGGGCTTCCACCTCGCCAGCGAGCAGGCCCGCGAGGAGATCGACGACATCGCGACCGACATCGACACCAGCGACGAGGACCTCCTCCGGAAGACCGCCGAAACCTCGATGACCGGCAAGGGTACCGAGGTCAACAAGGAGCACCTCGCCCAGCTGATCGTCGAGGCCATCCGTCAGGTCACCGTCGAGGACAATGAGGGCAACAACGTCGTCGACCTCGAGTTCCTCAACATCGAGACCCAGACCGGCCGCAGCGCCGGCGAGTCCGACCTCCTCGAGGGCGGCATCATCGACAAGGATCCCGTCCACGACAACATGCCCACCGAGGCGACGGACGCGGACATCCTGCTGCTGAACGAGGCCATCGAAGTCGAAGAGGCCGACGTCGACACCGAGGTCTCCGTCACCGACCCCGACCAACTCCAGAAATTCCTCGACCGCGAGGAGAAACAGCTCAAGGAGAAGGTCCAGCGCATCGTCGATCTCGGCGCGGATGTCGTCTTCTGCCAGAAGGGCATCGACGACCTCGCCCAGCACTACCTCGCCAAAGAGGGCATCCTCGCAGTGCGCCGCGCCAAGAAGAGCGACCTGGAATTCCTGCAGGAGGTCGTCGGCGCGTCGCTCGTCTCCGACCTCGAGAGCGCGACTTCCGAGGACCTCGGCTTCGGTGACGTCACGCGCGACGACGAGGACGAACTGTTCTACGTCGAGGGCGAGGACGCCCACGGCGTCACCCTCCTCCTTCGTGGCTCGACCGACCACGTCGTCGACGAACTCGAACGCGGCGTCAACGACGCGCTCGACGTCGTCGCACAGACCGTCTCCGACGGCCGCGTCCTCGCGGGCGGCGGTGCGATCGAGGTCGAACTCGCCTCGCGTCTGCGCGACTTCGCCGACTCCGTCTCCGGCCGCGAGCAGCTGGCCGTCGAGGCGTTCGCCGACTCGCTCGAGCTCGTCCCGCGCGTCCTCGCCGGGAACGCGGGTCTCGACTCGATCGACACGCTGGTCGACCTGCGCGCGGCCCACGACGACGGCCAGATTACGGCCGGCCTGAACGTCTTCTCGGGCGACGTCGAAGACACGTTCGAGGCAGGCGTCGTCGAACCGGCCCACGCCAAGGAGCAGGCCGTCACTTCCGCCGCCGAAGCGGCCAACCTCGTGCTCAAAATCGACGACATCATCTCCGCCGGCGATCTGTCGACCGACAAGGGCGACGACGAGGCCGGCGGCCCCGGTGGTGCCCCCGGCGGCATGGGCGGCATGGGCGGCGGCATGGGCGGCATGATGTAAAACTAAATTTTCCTCTGCGGGCCAGCGAAGCTGGCCCTCGGCAAAATTTAGTATAAAAGCACTCCTCCTTCCGTTCCGACCCGCTACGCGGGTCTTCACATCAGTCGTCGGCCCGCTCGCTCACTGCGTTCGCTCGCGGTGAACGGCGTCGCTCGGGTTCTTCGAACCGCTCGCTCGCCGACATCTGGTTGAGGGAATAACTATCGCTCCTCCAGTGGTCTGATCGGTGTCGCCACTGCTCGCGATGCATAGTATTCGAAAAGAGCCGTCCGATTACTCGTTCTCGTCGACCTCGAGGTCGAACTGTTCGTTCTCGCTCACGGCGTTGAGGACGACGCTGGTGTTCGAGGCCTTGATGTCAGGGTCGGTCAGCAGCTGTTTGATCTGGTCGTTCATGCCGTCGGTGTCTTCGAACTTGCCGATGGCGATTACGTCGTAGTCACCGGTGACCTCGTAGACGCTGGTCATCTGGCGGTGGTCGCGCAGGGTTTCCGTGACGTCGGGCAGCGCGTTCCCCTCGACTTGTAACTGGATGACTGCGGTCACGTCGAACCCGGCTGCGCCGTAATCGACGCGGGGGGTGTAGCCCTGGATGACGCCCTCGTCCTCCAGCGTGGAAAGGTGATTCGAGACGGTCGTCACCGAGACGTCGAGTTCTTCGGCGAGGCTTCGCAGGCTCGCTCGGCCATCGCCAAGGAGTGAATTCACTAGTTTTGCGTCGAGATTTTCGTACGTCATCACATCTACCCACTCATTGGGGCCTTTAGAACTTTACGAATATACAGTTTGGACGGGGAGAGAGAAGATTTGCTTAGAACAGTAGTGTTTTAATAGGTGAGTTCCGAGGATACGACCACGAGAACAATGACAAGCGGAAACCTCACTGACGCCGAACAGGCGGTACTCGACGAGATCGAGGAGCAAGACGTCGACTTCCTCCGACTGCAGTTCACCGACATTCTGGGAACGGTCAAGAACGTCTCCGTTCCGGCCCGACAGGCCGAGAAGGCGTTCGCCGAAGGGATCTACTTCGACGGGTCGTCCATCGAAGGCTTCGTTCGCATTCAGGAGTCGGACATGCGGCTCAAGCCCGATCCGGACACGTTCGCGGTTCTCCCGTGGCGCCAGAAAGAAGAGAGCGCAGCCGCCCGAATGATCTGTGACGTCTACGACACCTCCACGGGCGAGCCCTTCGAGGGCGACCCGCGCCGCGTCCTCAAGAACGCGCTCGACCGCGCCGACGAGATGGGCTATACCGTCAACGCCGCCCCCGAACCGGAGTTCTTCCTCTTCGAAGAAGACGAGGATGGCCGCGCAACGACCAAGACGAACGACGCCGGCGGCTACTTCGACCTCGCGCCGAAAGACCTCGCGAGCGACGTTCGTCGCGACATCATCTACGGCCTCGAGAGCATGGGCTTCGAGGTCGAGGCGAGCCACCACGAGGTCGCCGAGGGCCAACACGAGATCAACTTCACCTACGACGACGCGCTCTCGACGGCGGACAACGTCGGCACCTTCCGCACCGTCGTCCGCGCGATCGCCGCCCAGCACGACCTCCACGCGACGTTCATGCCCAAGCCGATTCCGCGAATCAACGGCTCGGGAATGCACACGCATCTCTCCCTGTTCACCGAGGACGGCGAGAACGCCTTCCACGACGACGACGACGAGTTCAACCTGAGCGACGAGGCCCACGCGTTTACCGCCGGCATCCTCGAGCACGCGCCGGCGATCACGGCGATCGCCAACCCCACGGTCAACAGCTACAAGCGGCTGGTGCCAGGCTACGAGGCACCGGTCTACGTCGCCTGGTCCGACCGCAACCGCTCGTCACTGATCCGCAAGCCGGCCGCACGAACGCCTGCGGCCTCGCGCGTCGAACTGCGCTCGCCGGACCCGTCCTGTAACGCCTACCTCGCGCTCGCCGTCATGATCCACGCCGGACTCGACGGCATCGAGAAGGACCTCGACTGTCCCGACCCGGTTCGCGAGAACATCTACGACTTCGACGAGGCGAAACGCGAGGAGTACGGCATCGACACGCTGCCGGCGAACCTCGGCGAGGCCGTCGACGCCCTCGAGGAAGACGACGCGATCTACAACGCGCTCGGCGACCACGTCAGTTCCAAGTTCGTCGAGGCCAAGCGCCAGGAGTTCGAGGACTACCTCGTCGACGTCTCCCAGTGGGAACTCGACCGCTACCTCGAGACGTTCTGAGACGGTCGCCGCCGGTAGCATCCGTTCTTCTCCGTTCTTTTGCGTTCAGTCACCGACCGACAGGTCGTGCTCGTAGCTCTCGAGTGCTAGCGTCTCGGGCTCGAGCGTGTAGTAGCGCTCCCAGGCAGGCGCGAGACTCACGACCCTGGTTCCCGAGATCTCGGCTTCGCGATGGCGGTGGTGGTGGCCGACCAGACAGAGTTCTGGCGAGAGCGTCTCGAGAACGTCGTCGACGTACGTACAGCCGGGATCGTAGCCGTAGGACAACAGACCGTTCGGGGCCTCGTGGGTGAGGAAGACATCGATATCCTCGAGGTCGGCGGCTCGGTCGATGTCCTCGTGGGTAAAGTGCCGCCGGCGCTCGCCGGCGAGTTCGTCTCGCGGCAGGTCGTACCTCGTGGGGGCGAAGTTGCCCGAGAGACCGGCCACGCGAAGGCCGTCGACCGTCGCCGCCGTGCTCGCGAGGAGATGCACGTTGTCGTTCGTTTCCGCGGGGTGCTCGCCCGCCCGTAGCGCGTCGATCACGTCGAAGTCCTCGTTGTTGCCCGCGATGAACCACGTCGGCGCCGGCAGATCGTATCGCTCGAGGTCGCCGAGCTGGAGCACCCGGTCGGGCTCGAGGGTTCGATAGAGCTCGAGCAGGATTTCACACCGGTCGGGGTCGGACGCGTGGGCGTCACCGAGGACGAGCATGGTACCACATAGGTGGGTGCCCCGGATAGTATCCACGCCGAGCCTTACCGATTCGCTGCGTTTCGGATCGCAAAACTGGGTGTCGAGTGATTGACTGCGTACCCGGGACATTCAGGGACGTGATTTAGTCATACGGCTGTCGGAGAACCGAGTATGACCGACACGCCAGACATCAATACGGTAGAGACGGAAGACGACTACGTCCACGTCCGGTTCCGGGATCCGGATCGGTACGACGAGATACGGACGCCCGACTGGGCGGAGCAGCCGGCGGAGTCGGTCTCCGAAGGGAGCGAAGTCCGGACCGGAAAGGTCGAAGGCGAAGACGACTGGGAGGTCACCAGCGTCCTGATCGAGAAACACGTCGGCGAGGACAAAGCGACGGAGCAGGCCCGTGAGATCGTCGACAAAATTCAGTCCTGAACTGCGTTCCGTTCCTGTCGGTCGCACCGTCACCGATTATGACATCCTCCCCGGCGTGAACGCCGGGGTTTCCTCGCGCTGGGAGTCTCGGCTATGCCGAGTCCATCAGGCTTCGGCCTGCTCGATCCACTCTTCGGCCTGGCTCTCCGAAATATCGGCGGCCTCGGCGACGGCTTCGGCACCGGCGCGCGTGAGGTCGTCGATCGTCGCGATGCCGGCCTCCGAGAGCTGTTCGCGGACGTCCGCGTCGATTCCCTCGACGGACTCGAGGGTGTGCTCCGGATCGGTTTCGATCTTCGTGTGTGGCTCGTTGGCCCCCTGAACCGGAATCTGCTGGGTGACTGCCTCGGTCTGTGCTTCGAGTTGCCGCTGGAACTGCTCGATCTGGTCGGCCTGCTGCTCAAGGAGTTCCTCGACGCCGCCGGTCTGTTCCTCGAGTTGGTCCTCGAGTCGGTCCTGTAGCTCCTGGGTCCGCTCGAGTTGCTCGCGGAGTTGTCCCGAGAGTTCGTCGACGTTCTGGACCGTCTGGTCCTCGACGGAGCGCGTAATCTCGAGGAACTGGTCGGTCTGCTCGTCGAGCGCGTCGACGAACTCTTCGGAAAGCTCGTTGGCAGAGTCAACATCTCGCTCGAGTTCGCGCTCGAGTGCGTCGTAGAACTCCGCGTGAGTCGATTTCAGCTGGTCGAATGTCTCGTCGATGGTCCGGTGGACCTCGGGAGCGTCGTCGCTCGGCAGCATCGCGGCCGTCGCACTGAGGTAGCCATGGGTCGCCGCCTGCGCGAGCTCGAGTTGCTGGCGCTGGAGCGATTTCTGGCCTTTGATCCCGGTGAGGGCCATCGTGTCGACGGTTCGTTGCGTGGCCATTCCCTGCTTGAACAGCTGCTGGCTCTGTTTGACTGCGGTTCGCTGTGCGTCGAACATCGCTCGGATGGGGGATTCTGAGTGACTCATTGTCTTCGACTAGCCGTCCGGTTCGATACGGGATAAGTAATGGCCTTGCATACCACTGAATGGTTCTGAATGGTATTAATCGGTCTCGTGACCTGTGTAATCACTCGCTTCGATTTCGTCCAGGAGCAGTTTGACTCGAAAGAGACTGTCACGAGTGCGGTACCGCGGTATTATCCGTCCGATCGTGGTCGTTTCACGCATGGACGACAGCAGACGCTACGAATTCGAGGGGGAGCGACCGATGATCGACGACGGGGCACGGGTGAGCAGGGAGGCGACTCTCGTCGGCGACGTCCGAGTCGAAGCGGACGCGAGCGTCTGGCCCGGCGTTGTCCTTCGAGGAGATATCGGCCCCGTCCGTATCGGCCGGGAGACACACGTCGGCGACAACGCCACGATTCACGTGTCACGGCTCGAGGACGAGGTCATGGTGGGACACGGCGCAGTGCTCAACGAGACGACCGTCGAGGAGCGGGCGCTGGTCGGGTTCAACGCGACGATTAATTCCGACGTCACGATCGGTAGCGGGAGCATCGTCGCCGCGGGGACCGTCGTTCCCGACGGCTACTCGATCCCGCCCGAATCGTTCGTCCGCGGCGTCCCGGCGGAGATCACGCCGCTCGCGGAGACGGGGATCGACGCGGCGGCGGTCCTCGAGGCGTTTTCCTCGGGTGACTACACGAATCTGGCCCAGCGCCACGAAGAACTGTTCGAGTGACGGCTCCCGATACCGCTCGAGGAGGGAACGTCGAGGGCCCCGGCGTCAAGCCTGCTGGGTCGCGTCCCCGATCTCGAAGATCTCTCGGTAGAGACTCTCGGCGAGGCGATCGATGTCCGCTTCGGCTTCGCTGGCGGCCATCGTGTCGCCGATCCCTTGCCACTCGACGGCCAACCGAGCGATCGGGACGAGTGCGATGCCGCCGATGACGATCTCGCCGTCGGGGGTGTGGACCCGCCACTCCGTCTGCATCCCGTTCGACGACCGGGTGACGTCATCGACCTGCCCGCCGGCCGCGACCCACTTCCCGACGAGTTCGTCGGTAATCCGGCGGAGTTTCCGTTCGCCAAGCAGGTGAAGCGCGACGCCGCCGCTCGCCAGCAGGACGAACGCGGCGGCCGCCATCGGGAGGCCGCCGTAGGGCACGTTTATCGACGCCGCGAGCGCGGCCGTCACGACGACCAGCCCGAGCACGCGCGCGTCGACCGCGCTCGGCACCGTGCCACTCCAGGTCGATGTCGCACCCCGGGACGACTGCTCGAGTTGCATATCGACTGCACCTCGACACGATGGTCGGATAGTCGTTCGCCTGTCTACCGACCGGCTTTATACGCCCATTCTGGAACTCACTCGTCCTCGAGTAACGCCTCGTCGCCGTGGGTTTCTCGCAGGGATTCCAGATAATCGCGTTGGTCCTCGAGTCGCGAGGTCGGCTCCGCGTAGGTGTACTCGAACATCTCGCTGGGGTCCCCGCCGACGCCTTCGGCGCGCTCGACCAGCGTCTCGAGCGTCTCCTCGATCTCAGTTTCGATCGCGTCGATTCGGTCGTCGTCGTCGAGGACACCGTTGTTCCGCAGGTACGCCTCGAACCGGTCGATCGGATCGCGCTCGCGCCAGCGCTCGACTTCCTCGTCGTCCCGGTAGACGCTGGGATCGTCCGCCGTCGTGTGTGCACCGTACCGGTACTGAACCGCCTCGATCAGTGTCGGCCGCAACCGGTCGCCGTCTGCCTCGAGCGCGTTCTCCCGCGCGGCTTCCGTAACGACGTAGGTCGCGAGCGGGTCCATGCCGTCGACCTGAACGCCCGTGAAGCCGTAGGCGTGGGCCTTCTGGGCGATCGTCGCGCTCGCGGTCTGGCGTTCGCGCGGGACCGAAATGGCCCACTGGTTGTTGTTACAGAAAAAGATCGTCGGCGTGTCGAACACGCCCGCGAAGTTCATCGCCTCGTGGAAGTCCCCCTCGGAGGTCGACCCGTCGCCGAAGTGGACGACGCCCACGCGCTCGTCCCCGCTCAGTTTCGCCGCCCACGACCAGCCCACCGCGTGGGGGAGGTGGCTGGCGATCGAGATGTTCAGCGGAAAGACCTCGATGTCCGCCAGCGCGGCGTTCCCGTCCTCGTGGCCCATCCAGTACAGCAGGTACTCCCAGGGGAGTCCCCGCGCGGCCAGCGCGCCGTGCTCCCGGTACTGGAAGGAGAGCATGTCGTCGTCAGCCAGCGCGTACGTCGACCCGATCTGCGACCCCTCCTGACCGGCCAGCGAGGAGTACGTCCCCAGTCGACCCTGCCGCTGGAGGCTGATCATCCGCTCGTCGAAGCGCCGGGAGAACCGCATGTCCCGGTACATCGATCGCAGGGTCTCCGGCTCGAGGTCCGGTTCCAGTTCGGGTGCGACGACGGTCCCGTCGGCGTCGAGCACCCGGATTCGATCGTCCGGTGCCCGATCGAACAAGTCGTGCTCGAGGACGTCGCGTGACATGACTACACCGATGGAGGCCCGATACATAACAGTAGCTCTCAGCGAGTTTTCGAGGGGGTGTGTCGCGTTCGCTGCGCGGGCGTGCCTCCGTCATTCGACGCTGAGACCGACTGTCACTCAGTTAATCAAAACTCACACTCTCGTGAAAATGAGCTGGATTCATAGATACAGATACACAATCACTGTATATTGATGGAGCAAATTTCTGATAAATTATTCGACGCATTAGCGAACGAGCAGCGACGACGAATACTATTCGACCTCGCGGAGCGAAATCTACGGGACAACTCACCGATCTATATCGACGCACCATCCGATACGACTGATGACGGCGAAACGGCCAGTATCGAGCAGCATCACGTTCATCTACCGAAGTTAGACGACCGCGATTTCATCGACTGGGAACCGGGTTCGAACACCGTCGAAGTGGGGAATCGGTTCGAGGAAATCGCGCCGACACTGGAACTGCTACGCGACAATCGGGAGGAATTGCCCGCCGATAGCGTGTAATTTCCACAGACATCGTTTCTTCCACGTCCCACTGATCTCTCGTGCCGAATTTCGCCCACCAGCGGTACCCCGACGAGTAGATAGACGTTCTCCACGTCGAAGACTACGATGGGGACGTCCGTCTCACGCGAGAAGCGTTTACGGCGATCGATCGGGAGACGACGCTGCACGTCGTCGACGACGGGGACGACATCGTGGACTTCTTGCGGCGGCGGGGCCAGTACGACTCAGCACCTCGACCGGATCTCGTCTTCTCGATTTGAACCTCCCCGGAAGGGATGGACACGACGTACCTGGAAGCGATCGAGGACACGCCACAACTCAGGCGACTTCCGGTGATCGTTCTGACGGGTTCGAACAGGAGCGTGGATATCGTGACCTGTTATCGCACCCACGCCAACGCCCACGTACCGAAGCCGTCGACGCTCGAGGAGTCGTCTCGTTCGTCACGGCACTCGAAGCGTTCTGGCTCTAACACGCACAGCTTCCACCGAGTTCGGCGTACTCTCCTGCACTCTTGGGACTCGAGTCGGTTCTGCCTACCACGCTTACTGACAGGAACCGAATCGTCGTGATTGGCACGAGCGAACAGCTATCTGTCTACTAACAGTCAGTCCGCATCCGACCGTACGATTTGGCGGAACCAGTGAAGCCTCTCCCATCTTGTTTCGTAGTAAATGGCGAGCCCTATTGTGGTTGGGCCGTAACAGGACTCACCACTCCCTCATTTCGCCCGTGCACTCAAGTAGCTTGTGTGATAATCTGAGTGAAACGGCAATTCGCGGAGAGAGTCCAACGTGACGCCAGTGACTGCGGTGGAAGACACGAATCCTTTTCCATCCTCGCGCGTTATCCTACGTGTTCGGCTATCCGGACTCGTGGTTGGGCCATGACAGAGAACGAAACTACAAGAGAGGCGATTAGCCTGTTGCAGGACCTCGGGCTACAGGAATACGAAGCGCGCTGCTTTATGGCGTTGAACCAACTCCCCAATGGAACGGCAAAGGAAATACACGAGATTTCCGAGGTGCCCCGAACGAGGGTGTACGACGCCATTCGGGTGCTGGAATCGCAGGGGCTGGTCGAAGTACAACACACCAGTCCGCAGGTGTACCGCGCCGTCAGCGTCACCGAGGCGACGCAGACCCTGCGACAGAAGTACGACAACCGGATCGAAACACTCGAGAGCTACCTCGAGAGCACGGAAATTCAGGACGCTACAGAGAACGAACACGTCCAGGAGGTGTGGTCGCTCGCCGGTCACGAAGCGATCGAGTCGCGAACGATCGATCTCATCGACGAGGCGGAGTCAGAGATCGCGCTGCTCGTCGTCGACGAGGACATTCTTTCCGAGACGATGTTCGATAGCTTACAGCGGGCAGTCGATAGGGATCTCTCGATGATCCTGGGCGGGCAGACGGACGCGATTACGGGCGCGCTCGGCACTGAACTCCCCAACACCCGCGTGTTCGAAACCGGTCTCGACTGGCTCACCGGGTTCGAGAGCGACAACGAAGTTGCGATCAGTCGAATCCTCCTCGTCGACCGCGAAACGCTCCTGGTTGGATCGTACTATCCCAACGCCGCCGGCAGCGCGAAAGAACAGGCGATCTTCGCCCGCGGTCTCGAGAACGGGATCGTCGTTCTGCTTCGTCGGCTGGTGACCGCCGGATTGCCCCAGATCAAGGATCCGGGAACGTGACTCCGTTTTCTCGGCCGCCGCGGACGAGGAGCGACCGCTGAACGAGCCGCGACGCCGCTCTCGGACTACTGATACTCGGGGAGCCGATCCGACCGATCCGACCCCTCGACGAACGGCAGTTCGGTGCGAGTCGCAGCTACCTCCTTGCCCCCGACTCGGACCGTCAGGTCGTCGCTCTCGAGGTCGTAGTCGACGATCGCCAGCGCGATGACGTCCCCGAGCATCGGGCTCTCGCCCGCGCGGGTCACCTCGCCGACCGATGCGTCGCCGTCGAAGACCGCCGCGCCGGCGTCGGGAACTGGTCGGTCCCCGCTCTTGCCGTCTCCTGTGAGCGTCAGCCCGACGAGTCGCCGGCTGGGCTGGCCGCGATTCTCGACGCGGGAGACGACCTCCTGACCCACGTAACACCCTTTCTCGAAATCCAGCGCGTTTCGGAGGCCGAGCACGTTCGGGAGCGTCCCCTCGAGTTCGGTGTGAAAGAGCGGCGAGCCGGCCTCGAGCGCGAGGCTCTCGAAGGTGCGATAGCCGAAGGGGGCGGCGTTGAGCCCCTGGTTGAGCAGCGTGTCGTGGACGGCTGCGGCGTCGTCTGCGGCGCAGATCACCTCGTAGCTCTCCTCGCCGGTGAGCGCGTCGGTCCGGATGACGGAGACGCCCTCGTCGCCCATCGTCCCGCGGACGAAGGAGTAGCGTCGGTCGGGCGAGCCGGCACCGTTGAGCACGCTCGCGATTTTCTCGGTGGCGTGTGGCCCGTGGATCCCGAAGACCGCATAGTCGTCCGTCGCGACCCGAATGTCGACGTCCTGAATGAACACCTTCTCGCCCCACTCCTCGGCGAGCGGTTTGGCGGCCTCGGGCTGCGTGAAGAGCAGCAGTCGCTCGCCAGCGTTGTAGACGTACAGTTCCACGTCGATCCCGCCCTGGGGATCGAGCACGAGCGCGTAACACCCCTGTCCGTCTTCCGTGGGGACGCGATTCGATACCACGTTATCGACGTACTCGACGCGGTCCCCGCCCTCGACGACGATCACGCCGTAGGCGAACTCGAGCAGGCCGACGCCGTTGCGGACCGCGCGATGGGTCCGCTCGGGTCGCCCGTAGTGTTCGACGATCCGTCGATCGGCGCGCTCGCCGAACGTCGCTCCGTGATCCTCGTGGACCGACTCGATGACACTCATGCGTACTCACTGGTGCCTGATCCTCTCAGGCGTTTCGATTCAAAAAGGGAGCCGCTCGCGCAGCCACTCCCCGACCGACTGGTCGTCGTCCTCGTCGGCGCTCCGGTCGGGGACCACCCGCTCGGCGGGCTTGATCACCGTTTCCGACCCCGATTCGACGACGATCAGGTCGTCCGCCTTGAGCGTCGACAGGGCGTCCTCGAGTTCGTCGATATCGACCTCGACGGCCGCTCGGAGTTCGAAGACGGTCATCCCATCCTCGGTGCGATCGACCAGCGCGTCGAGTACCGCCACCTCCGTTCCCTCCCGGTTCCGGTACTCCCGCTTTGCTCTCATCCGTCTACCCATTCGACGACCCGGGATTTGACGTTTGTCGTTCCGACGACCGTCGGCGTTGGTCCGCCACGAGGAGTCAGCGACGAGTCGTTTCCCGACGCAGTACGTTCGTGGTAGAATGACTGTCATAATTCGGCGACTGACAGGCAGTACGTTTTTTATGGACCGGGTCGGTACGGTGGGACAATGGTCCTGCGATGCTCGCTGCTCGGGCACGACTTCGGCGAGACCGATGTCGAACGCGAGCGCGAAGAACGGGGCAGTGAGGTCGTCGTTACCGTCCAGGAGTACGAGGAGTGTTCCCGCTGTGGCCAGCGCAACGTCATCAGCGAGAACACCGAAGTAACCAGCCTCTCCGCCGGGACGGGAGCCGACTCGCTCTCCGACGATCACGACCCCCAACCGACTGAACCGCCCATCGAACGAGACGCCGCGGCCGATAGCGCCGCCGCCGTCGACTCGGACGCCGCGTTCATCGACGCCGATGACGCCGATCCCGCGTCCGAAGACGCCGAACTCGTCGACTCCGATCTCGATGCGTCCACCGCTCCGAACTCGACCGCCGGAAGCGAGGCCGACCCGGCGGACGATGTGGCCGCCACAGCTGACGCGACCGACGACGATGGCTTCGACGACGCAGCCGACGAGATCGAGCTTCCGACCGACGAGAACGGCGATCCCGTCACCGATGACGGCGAGATCCTCGAGGACGACGATGACGACTCGGCCACCGATCGGGACCGCGAACACGGCGAGTGGCCCGACTCGAGCGATGTTGGCCCGCCGGTCGGCGCGGACGCCGACCCGACCGAGTGGCCCGACGACGGCGATGACGGTGGCGACGGCGACGACGGTGACGACGGTGGCGACGGCGGCGAGATCCTCACCGGGACCGACGACGCCGAGGGGGTCTCCGACGCTGCAGACGACGAGGCCGACCCGATTCCGCCAGATGACGACGCCGTCGTCCTCGAGAACGACGCGCCGGCGGGCGGGGCGGGCGACGCCCGATCGGTGACCGCGGAGGCCCCGGCCGCGGAGCAGGGTGACGCCGCGTCGGAGTCGGGCACCGGTATCGAGCGGGCCGAATCGGTCGCGACGCCCGCCGAAAGCGACGACGCTCCTGCGACTACCGTGCCGACCGAGTTCTACTGCCCGCGGTGTGACTACGTGGCCGCAGGCGACCGCGCGTCGCTGCGGGCCGGCGACATCTGTCCCGACTGCCGAAAGGGGTATATCAGCGAGCGCGAGCGCCAGTAGCCCCCTCACGACCCCGATCTCTTTCGAGTGGTTGTGTTCCCGCTCACTCACGCCTCCGTCCGCTGGTCGATCCGCCGTCCGTAAGTCGATCGGTCAGTGTTCTGGCCGAAGCGAGTTCGAATACTATTGCAGTTGTCTCAGTGATCCGTTCTCCCACCGAAACCGATCAGCGGGTCGAAACGTTCCCTATGAAAAGAGGTAAACGGTCCGCCGTGTTTCTCCCAATCCATGAAGGAGTACAAGATGCGCCGCGGCGAATATCTCGAGGAGCGAATTCCGGACATGGAGTCGACCGTCGAGGACTACTTCGGTTCGATCACGGGGTTCGAGGAGTACAAGGGAAGCGATCTCTTTGTCATCGGCGAACCCGACAACCCCGTCTTCGAGAAAGTCGTCGTCGGCACCATCGAGTACTCCGGCAAGAAGGACAAACTCGGCGTCGAGTTCTACGAGCGTGACCCCACCGAACTCGGTCCCGACGAACTCGAGGCCGCGGGCGACGCCGTCGACGCCAAAAACGACTTCCTGCTCGAGGCGACCGGTCGCGACGCCAAGTCCCGTCGTGAATCCATGAAGCGGACGGTCGAAGACGATCCGGATCACGACTTCTAACGACCTTTTACGCTGCGGTCTGTTGCGAGCGCGGCGCTGAGCGCCGCGTTCGCAACGTCCCTCGGTAAAAGGTCGATCAAAAGCACTCCTCCCTCCGTTTCAGGCGCTCTCGAGCGCCTTCCACGTCGGTCGTCGGCCCGCTCGCTCGTTTCACTCGCTCGCGGTCGTATCGGTGAACCGCCTGCCTTCCCCCGTTGAGCGGACGCTTTGCGTCCGCGAGGTCGTTGGCGCTTCGCGCCGACTGCTCGAGGGACCTCTGGTCCCTCGCCGCTCGGAAGAGCTTGCTCTTCCGTCGGGTCAGGCGGCTCCGCGAGTGCGGTGAGCCACCTTCTCGGCCACCGCACCGACTGTTGCGGCTGTTGGTTGTGGCTCCGCCGAATGGCTTCGTAACGGCTTTCATCGCCGCGTCGAATCTCTCGGTAATGGAATTTCAGGCGTTTCTCGCCGCGACGCTCGTCGGCCATATCGGGTTCGCGATCTTCGTCACCGTCCACGCGTTCGCGACCGATCGTGACGCCGGCAAATGGCCGTTCGTGACGCTGGCGTTCGGACTAGCAGGGATCGCGGCCTACTTCTTTTACGACTCGACGGAGTCGGGCCAGATCTAAGTTCAGTCGGTTACCGAGACGGGTTGGTCGGTATCCGTCCTCGAGCCGTCGCTCCAGACACCCCCGGAGAGATCGATTCCACCGGTCCACTTGCCGACGACCGATGCGACGGCGAGATCGCCGGTCACGTTGTTCGTTGTCGCGATCCGGCCGAGGATCGGGTCGACGCCCGCGACGAATCCGACGATCTCGAGGGGAAGACCGACGGCGCTCAGGATGACGGTGAGCATGATCAGGCCGGCACCGGGGACGCCGGCTGTGCCGATGCTGATCAGGATCACAGTTGCAAGGACGAGTACCTGATCGGCCAGCCCCAACGAGACGCCGACCATGTTCGCGGCGAAGACGACCGTCACGGCCTGCCTGATCGCCGCCCCGTCCATGTTGATCGTTGCGCCGAGGGGCAGTCCAAAGCCGTAGACCGACTCGTCGATCCGCATGTTCGTCTCCGCGTCAGCGATCGTCACCGGCAGGGTACCGCTCGAGGTGCGGATCGTAAAGGCCGTCAACATGGCGTCTTTCGCGCCGCGCAGGAACGCCAGCGGTGACTGCCCGAGGATCCCCAGAGTCATCACGCCGAGATACGTAACCGACATGTGAATCGTGATCCCGACCGCGATGACGGCGACGAGCGCGCCAAGCTGGACGATCGCACCCAGCCCTTCGGTACCGATGGCGGTCGCCATCAGCGCGAAGACGCCGATCACACCGTACTCCATGACGCCCCAGACGATCTTGAATAGCGCCTCGGTGCCGGCGTCGACGAACGCGAAGAAGCCGTCGATTGCGTCCGCGATCGAATCCTCGGTTGTCGACTCGCGGACCATCGTCAGCGCCAGTCCGAAGACGATCACGACGAAGATCGTCGCGAGGATATTTCCTTCGACCATCGCCGCCAGCGGGTTCTCTGGGACAATGCCGAGGACGACTTCCGAGACGGACGGCGGCTGTGCTTCCTGCGCCTCGCCACTGGTAAACTCCACGGCTGTCCCCGGATTGAACAGATTCGCGACCGCGAGACCGATCACGGCCGCCACCGTTGTCGTCGCGGCGTAAAGCGCGACGGTGAGGCCGCCGACCTTACCGAGTTTCGACGGTGTCAGCTTGCGCATCCCGCCTAACAGGGTAAAGACGATCAGTGGGATGATCAGCATCTCGAGCAAGCGCAAGAAGAGGTCGCCCAGCGGGCCGAGGACGCCGGCTCGCTCACCGCCGATCGCGCCGACTGCGGTTCCGAGGGCGAACGCGACCGCGATGCGGTAGACGATCGGGACGGACCGGTATCGGTTCCAGGCAGATCGCATCGTCGATTCCTGAGTTGCGCTCATGGCGCCGATCTATGAACGGGGCCTACCAACACGTGTCGCTACCGGTGAGAGTAACCTGCACCTGTGACGGGCGATCGGCGCCCCATCGTGGAGAGGCTGCGCCGGCAGCGTCAGGCCAGGAAGACGTGTCGCGGTCGGTCGACGAGGACGTCGCGACCGAACTCGACGGCCTCCGAGAAGGCGTCGCTCCGGAAGAACTGCATGGCGTCCTCGCGGGAGTCCCAGCGGCTGGCGATGAACATGTCGTTTTCGTCCTCGCGGTTGATCAGCAGGTCCGTCTTTCGGTGGCCGTCCATCTCCGCGAGCAGGCCGGCGGCGTCCTCGAACGCGCCGGTAAAGTCACCGCGATGTTCGGGCTTGACCGTGTAGAACATCCCCATCGTGCCCCAGGAATCGCCCTCATCGTCGCCCGCTTGCCGGACGATCTCGGGGAGATCGGCGAGGAACCCGGCAGCCGTGTTCGCGGCGCGTTCGGTGTCCCAGAGGCTGACGATTGCTGTTTCCGCATCGTCACCGCCGTCTCGAGGTTCATACACGGCCGTCTTCACGTGCGTATCGTAGTGATCGAAGTTCCCTCGCAGCCCGTCGACCTCTTCGAACAGTTCGTCGGGGTCGGCCGCGGAGTAGAGCACGACCGCGTGGACGTCCTCGCCGTGTGGCTGGCCCGCGTAGACGCCCAGTTCCTCGAGTTCGCTGCGAACGCCCTCGTCATCGTCGCCTTCGTCGCCGTGAGGACCGCCGGAGCCGTCGTGGTGGCCGCTCGAGTCGCCGTGATGATGGTCGCCGGAGTCGCTCTCGGCGTGTGAGTGACCGTGCTCGCCGTGGGCGCTCTCGGTGTCGCCCTCCTGTGGAACCGGTTCGCCCGCGAGGAACGCACCGAGGTGTTCGGGCGGGAAGCGCCGGGCCGAGAGGAATCGGCCGAACTCGGCGAAGCGGGAACTCGAGGGATCGAAGCGCATCTCGTAGAGGAGTTCCTTCACGTCGGTCGGATCGTCGGCGAACAGCGTCACGCCCCACTCGAAGTCGTCGAGGCCGACGCTGCCGGAGATGATCTGCGTGACGCGGCCGGCGTACTCCCGGCCGATGTCGCCGTGGGAGGACAGGTGCTCCGCGCGCTCGTCAAAGGGCAGGTCGTACCAGTTGTCCTCCGGACCGCGACGTTTGTCCATCGGATAGAAGCTCAGGAACTCGCTGTCGGGGATCTCCGGCGTGAGTCGCGTTTCGATGTAGCGCGCCAGGCCGGTGTCCTCGACCTCCGCATCCTCGTCGAAGTAGTCCTCGGACATGTAGCCCGAGACCTCCGTCACCGAGAGGTAGGAGTCGGCCCGCTCGGTGAACTCGGCGAGCGCGGTGTGTTCGAACTGCCGCTCGAGCGTGTCGATGTCGGCGAGCGTCGGTCGCAGGTGGAGCACGAGCAGGTCGGCCTTGTGCCCGAGCACCGCGAACGTCGCCGACTCGCCCTCGTCGGCGTCATCGACGGCCTCGCTGGACGCGAGGTAGTCGATTCCTTCCTCGATCGCTTGCGAGCGCCGTCGATCGGGTGCGTCTCGCCAGGCATCCCAGTCGATCGACCGGAAGTCGTGGAGGACGTACCAGCCCTCTTCGGTCTGTGGCGGTCGTCGTCGTTCCATGCTCGTCGGTTGGGACGGGGACGCTAAGAAGGACCGGGTTTCGATCGGCTTCGCTCCGGCGTTCATCCATCGGCTGGGAACCGCCGCTGTTAGGTTCCCAGGCCCTGAGTCGCCCGTCTCGAGCGCGACCGAAACCCTTTACGTGCGTCCGTTTTATCCACGACGTATATGCGGAAAAGTGGGCCGCCGAAGGGACTCATCGCCTACCTCGTGCTCGAACTCCTCGAGGAGAAGCCCCGGTACGGCTACGAGATCCTCAAGGAGATTCGCGAGATCAGCGGTGGTCACTGGGAGCCGTCGTACGGCTCGGTGTATCCGATCCTCTACAAGTTCGAGGAGAAGGGCTGGGCCGAGCGCATCGAGCGCGAGGACGAACCCGATCGGAAGTACTTCGAACTCACTGCCGACGGTCTCGCCGAACTCGAAGAGCGCCGCGAGAGCGGTTCGGAGAAGGCCCGTGACTTCGCGGACGTCATCCTCGGCTTCTTCCACGTCTACGCGACCTTTTCGACTGACGACCGCTTCGAGATCCCCGAGATGGACGGTGAGTGGCGATTCGACGAGGTGTTCAGCCACTGGGTCGTCGAGCAGGTCGTCCGTCACCACGAACACTACTTCGATACCGAGTTCGAACGCCTCGAGGCGACGCCCGAGGAGTTCTCCGAGCGCCACGGCGTCGATATGGAAGACTGAGACGGGCTACGCTCCGTCAGTTCCGGCACACCCGCGACCCACCCATACGGGTGCGCCGATATGTGGGTACAGCAGACCGGCTGCGGGGACGACTACCCCGAGAACAGTTGCGGCCCGAACAGCATCATGAGGAAGCTGACGAGCATCGTCACGCCGACCGTCGTCGTTACCAGACGGACCATCCCCCGGGTCGGGTTGATGATGGGGAGCCGCGAGACGATCGCCTCGGTGCTCGTCCGGAGGATGTGCCCACCGTCGAGCGGGAACGCCGGGACACAGTTGAAGAAGCCGAGCTGGACGTTGATCCAGCCGGTCCAGAACAGCAGGTTCGCCAGCAGGAAGACGGACCCGTCTCCGAACGCGCCGAGTGCACCCTGCACCTCGTAGAAGTTCTGGATTCCGCCGGTGAACCCGGCGAAGTTGAACGGTAAGGCACCGCTGACGCCGATGACCGGCAACAGGAGTGCGAGTCCCATTTTTCCGAGGAAGGTGTCGGTGACGCCACCGAAGCGCGTCTCGCCGTCCCCGCCGAGCAGCCCCAGATACTCGCCGGCGGGATAGAGCTGGACGCCGATGTCGCTGACGTCGACGCCGGACGTTCCCGGATACGGTTGAATCCCGAGGAATCCGCTCTCGGAGCGCGGGTTCTCGTCGAGAGTGACGGTGTGCGTCTGTCGGTCGTCACCGATGTAGCCCGCCACCTCGACCTGCTGGCCGGGCTCGGTGTCCGCCAGCAGGGGAGCGAGATCCTCGTAGCTGTGCACCCGGTCGCCGTCAAAGCGGGTGATGACGAACGTCTCGTCAGTCGGGCCGGTTTCGGCCTCGAGCGGCTCGTCCTCGGCGATCGAGACCGCAGCGCCGATCGTCACCGCTCGTTCGATACCCTCCTCGCTGTCCGCGGGTTCGATCGTGAGAGTGACTCGTTCGTCGTCGCCGACGGCGTCGAAGAAGCCGCGCTCGGTCGCCACCGTCTGGCCGTTGACCGCGCGAATCTCGTCACCGGCGGAGAGCCCCGTGGGGCCGTCGTCCATCGCCGCGGTCACGATCAGTGATCTGTCGACCGTCACCGTCTCCTCACCGTCGAGTTCGACGGCGACCTGCTCACCGTCGACGGCCTCGAGCCGATCCGCGAGGTCGTCGTTGCCCTCGACCGCGGTGCCGTTGATCGCCGTGATGCGGTCGTTGGGTTCGATGCCGGCATCGGCCGCGGGGGAGTCCTGTGCCACACCGCCGACGGCGGCTCCGGGTGCGACGCCGATCGCGCCGACGACCGGGCCGAACAGCAGCGCGAAGGCGAGGATCGTAATCGCGAAGTTGTTCGTCACGCCGGCGGCGAACATCCGCGTCTGCCCGCCGCGGGACGCGGATTTACTGCTCTCCTGATCGGGCTCGACGAACGCGCCGACGGGAAGGACGGCGAGCATCGCGACCCCCATCGAGTCGATGTCGATGTCTTCGACGCGACAGAGCAGGCCGTGACCGCCCTCGTGGACGACGAGTCCGACGAGCAGTCCGACGACGATTCCGGGCGTCGCCGCCAGCGGCAGGAAGTCGTTAACCCCAGGGATGACGAGGACGTTGCGCGGCTGTCGAACCGCGGAGTTCGCCATCTGCGGCGTCGAAAGCGAGGAAATCGCCGCTTGAATGAGGAACGCGAACATGGCCACCATCACGACCAGTGCGATGCCGACGCCGATGTTCGACCACGCCCGCCAGAACCGCTTCGGACGGGCGAGTCGGTCGAGGAGCACGCGGCCGCGTTTGGTGTGGAAGGTGAGAATCGGCCCTTGCGTGCCGATGTAATCGGGCAGATAGCCGCCGTTTCGGAGGCCGACGACCGCGAGCCAGTAGAGCAAAAGACCGAGCAGAACCCACGTCAGGAGTTCCGATCCGTAGATTGCGGGGGGCGAAACGAAGGCGAAGAGACCGTGATCCATCGATAGTATCTCCGGGCGGCGGTCTCAAATGGCTTTTGTCTATCGACCCAACGCTCCGAGTCGACTCAGCGCTCCCGCCGAAGCCGGTCGACGACGAACTCCCGGTCGACCTTCGCGAGGAAGGAGCCGAGCTTCGGCCCCTGCGTCTCGTCGAAGAACAGCCGGTAGCCCGCCGCGAAGAAGTCGCCGACGTCGACGTCGTGGCGTCGCGCGGTCTCGTATATCTCGCCCTGGATCTCCTCAGGATCGTGGCCCGCCTCGATGAAGTCGGCCAGTTCCGCGAGCGCGGCCTCGGTGTCCGCGTCGAACTCGTGGTCGGGGATCTCGCTGCGCTTGAGCTCGTAATCGAACTCGTTGCCCGTCCGACGCGCCCAGTTGCGGGCCTGCTCGACGCGCTCGAGCGCCCCGTCGACTGCCCAATCGGGCGCGTCGTCGGGAATGTGACCCTCACGACGCGCGATCTCCTCGCGCAGGTCGGGATCGTCGGTCATCCCGAGCACCGCGGCGAAGGTGTAGGGAAGTCGAATCCGCTCTTCTCGTGGGTCATCGACCACGAACGGGTAGACGCGCTCGGCGAACGCCCGCTCGTCCTCGCTGCCTTCGATCTCGCCGAAGTAGAGCGCCTCGAGCCGGTCGAACTCGTCGACCAGCTGGTCCAGCCGTTCGATGCTGAAGTCTCGGGCCTTCGCGGGGTCCTTCGCGAAGAAGTAGCGCAGGACCTCGGGCTCGAGCAGTTCCAGCACGTCGGAGACGAGAATCACGTTCCCTTCCGACGAGGAAAAGGGCTCGCCCTCGAGGGTGAACCACTCGTAGACCATCGGCACCGGCGGCTCGATCTCGAGGACGTTGCGCGCGACGTCCTGTCCGCTGGGCCAGGAGCCCTCGGCGTGGTCCTTGCCGAAGGGCTCAAAATCGACGCCGAGGAGCTGCCACTGGGCGGGCCACTCGAAGCGCCAGGGGAGTTTGCCCTCGCGCAGCGTTGCCGTGCCCTCGTGACCGCAGCCGTCGATCGTCTGGTTGCCCGCGTCCATGTCGGTACAGCGGTAGTCGACGGTCGGCGTGCCGCCCGTCTCGCGGGTCGCTTCGCTCCCCGCTCGACTATTCGAGGCGCGTTGCGCCTCGCCATCCAGATCGACGCTCGTCACCGTCTCGGTGATCTTGCCACACTCCTCGCAGATCGGGTTAAACGGGACGTAGTCGCCGTCCGCGTCGACTGTGTCCTGATACTTCGAGAGAACCTCGCGTGCGCGCTCTTGGTGCTCGAGGACGAACCGCGTAACCGCCTCGAACTCGCCGGACTCGTACAGCTCAGTGTTCGAGACGAGTTCGATCGGGACGTCGACGGCGTCGGCGCTGTTCTGGATAATCGTCGCAAAGTGGTCGCCATAGGAGTCACAGCAGCCGAAGGGATCCGGGATATCGGTGTAGGGCGCGCCCAGATTCCGGCCGAGTGCGCCTGCGTCGACCTCGCCGAGATCGACGAGGTTCCCCTCGAGGTCACAGAGGGTCCGCGGGAGCTTTCGAAGGGGGTCGCGGTCGTCGGCGGTGAAGACCTGCCGGACCTCGTGGCCCCGGTCGCGCAGCACCTCGGCGACGAAGTAGCCGCGCATGATCTCGTTAACGTTGCCGAGGTGGGGGACCCCAGAGGGCGAAATGCCGCCCTTGACGACGATCGGCTCGTCCGGGTTCCGCTTTGCTACCCGGTCAGCAACCGTGTCCGCCCAGAACGCGTGTCGCGTCTCGCTCGCCTCCTCGCGCTGGAGCGTATAGGGGCTGATCGCGTCGGATTCCGGCGCATCGGTCGTGTCTCCGTCAGCGTCGCCGTCTGAACTCATTGCTCGTTGCTCGCCCAGTAGGTCGGTTCTTCGCCGGCACCGTCGGGGATGACGTCCGTCCCCTCGTGATCGCCGTGGCGAACCGCGCGGGCGATTCGGTCGGGGTCCGTGCCGTCGAGGACGATAGTGCGCATTCCGGAGCGCTCGATGATCTTCGCCGCCAGCAGGTCGACGGGGGCGGACGCGCCGGCGTTCATCTCGAGGCCGGCGATGACGTCGACCAGCTCCGCGGCGGAGAGGTGGTCGTACTTGGTCGCGTCGTCGTCTTCGTTCGGGTCGGCGCTGTAGACGCCGGGAACGCTCGTCGCGTAGACGAGCAGGTCGGCGTCGATGTACTCCGCGAGGGCGGCCCCGACGGCGTCGGTGGTCTGGGCCGGTGCGACCCCGCCCATAATGCAGATGTCGTCCCGGCGGAGCGCCTCGCTGGCTTCCTCGTAATCGAGGGCCGGTGCGGTCACGGACTCCTCGCTTAGCGCCGCGATGAGCAGCCGAGCGTTGAGTCGCGTCACGTCGATTCCCAGCTGATCGAGTTCGATCTCGTTTGCGCCGAGCTCTCGAGCGGCCGAGATGTATTCCCGGGCGACGCCGCCACCGCCGACGACGGCACCGATCCGACAGCCCTCCGCGATGAGCTCTTCGATGACGGCAGCGTGTTCGGCGACCCGATCCCCGCCGGGCTCGGGAACGAGGACGCTCCCGCCGATAGAGACGACCACTTTCATACTACACCGGTGTAGCGGAGTTGCTATCTTAAGGGTTGCCAACTGCCCGGATGACGTGGTGACACACCCCTCGAGTAGCGAATCGGATGACCGCAAACGGCGCGATCGGACCGAGGGGCGGACTACGCCTCGAGCGACAGGACGAGCCCGTCGCCGTCCCGGTCGAACTCGGTGCCAAAGGGTTTCGAGAGTTCGCGCATCCGCTCGCGGGACCACGCGGCGGCCGCCGGGCTCGCCTCGCGGACCACACAGTCGTCGATCTCGGTGGGGTGTAATCGGAGTTCGGTCGGCTGTCCGTCGGGCGTCACCGCGAGGACGAACAGAAAGCTCCGGTCGTTTCGCAACTCGTCGTCGACCCGATAGTCGTCGACGAAATCCCCCGCGTCGTAGACGATCGGTCGGCCCTCGTGGACTTCGATCCCCTGAAAGACGTGCGCGCTGTGGCCGTGGACGATGTCGACGCCGTCCTCGATCAGCCAGCGGCCGAACTCCCGGAACGACTCGGGCGGCTCCGTGACCATGTTCGGTCCCCAGTGCAGCGAGGCAACTAGCAGATCGGGATTCGTCTCACGTGCGCGCTCGAGCGCATCCGACACGAGCCGACGCGTATCCGAATCGTCGATATCGATTTCGATTCGGGCCGTCCCCGGTGATTCCTCGTCAGCCGCGTATTCCGGCGTGTTGTCGGTACCCGAGATGACCGCCACGTCGAGTCCACTGTCGCCGCCCGCGTTCGGCTCGTCATCGCCGGCACTCGAGCCCCCGACCGTTCGAATCGCGGGCTCGAGCGCCTCGTCGATCGTCTCGCCGGCACCCGCGTGAGCGATCCCTGTTTCATCGAGCGCTTCCATAGTATCCCACAACCCGACTTCCTCGTAGTCGAGGACGTGGTTGTTCGCCAGCGCACAGATATCGACGCCCGCCCGTTCGAGGGCCGGAATTGCCCACTCGGGATCGGCTCGGAAGTGAAACGGACGGTGCGTGCGTTGCCACTCTCGGCCGCGCGTCGAGAGCACGCACTCGAGGTTTATCACCAGCCCGTCCAGTTTGTGAAGGCGCTCGAGGACGTTCCCCCAGACCGCATTGACGGAGCGACTGCGTTGACGGTCGTCGACGAGCCGACCGACCATCACGTCGCCCGTGAAGCCGATTCGGAAGGGCATATCGAACGTTCGCGGTGCACGCCCAAAATCCCAGGCTACTGATTCTCGACCAGCGTTCCGTCACACGGTACCCACCCGGGCTTGCTCTGCCGGGTGGGACTGAAAGGGGCGCGCTGGGCGGGCATGCAGTGCCCGCCCAGCGCGGGGCTTTCCGGCGACAGCTACAAAGCCCAACCGCCCCATCGTTCGAACATGCACGTACTGGGTGTTCGCGACGGGGGAGCGGATGGCGACGCGCTCGAGGCGGTTGTCGATCGGACCGTCGATCGGCTCTCCGAGCGAGGCCGCGTCGGGGTCGTCAGGTACGATTCGACGATCGCCGACGGTGCGTACGCGCGCGAATCCATCACCTTCGGCGGGGACGTCACCTACGACCTCGGGGTCGACGGCGACTGGCTCGCTTCGGGGACGGGGATGTCCGTCGGTGACGCGCTCGACAGTCTGGCGACCGACTGCGAGTACGCGGTCGCCGTCGGCACGCCAACGCTTCGCTATCCCTCGATCGTCGTGGGAGCAGCCGACCTCGAGCGCGAGCCGACCGGTGACATTATCGCGAGCGTCAACGGCCCCGGCGACCTCGAACTCGATGCCGTGGTGGGGGCCGTCGAGTCGGCAGAGCCCCACGAGACGCTCGAGTCGCTGGTGGCCCGCATCAAACGATCGCCGCGGGCCGACAGGGCGGGCGCGATCGCGACCTTCACCGGCCGGGTCCGCGCGAAAGACAGTTCGGACGACGCGCGCACCCAGCACCTCGAGTTCGAGAAGTACGAGGGCGTCGCCGACGAGCGGATGGCTGCCCTCGAGGCGGATCTCGAGGCTCGAGACGGCGTCTCCGACGTCGAACTCTACCACCGGACAGGTGTCGTCGAGGACGGCGAGGACATCGTTTTCGTCGTCGTCCTCGCCGGCCACCGCGAGGAGGCGTTTCGGACCGTCGAAGACGGGATCAACCGCCTGAAAGACGAGGTACCGCTGTTCAAGAAGGAAGTCACGGTCGAGGACGAGTTCTGGGTCCACGATCGGCCGTGACTGTTCTTTTCGTTCGCCGTTCGCGATGAAACTGTGAAACGGTCGGGAAAGACGATATTGCATTGATCGGAACAGTATAATCGGAAATAATACGTTACGTGCGGTTTTAAAACATCTAGACGCTTCTCCTCGCTCGATTAACAGTCTAGTAATCGAGAATAAAACGTCTCTTACCCCCCAGATCGCTGAACACAATCGAAACGCCGCTAACCAACCGTCCTTTATAACAGATATCCCCCACAAGGAGAATCTGTCGATGAGCACCACTGCCCAACCCTCCACGGAAAGCAAAGAACACCGCCTGAAACGCTACCTGCGCGAACGCGCCGAAGACGGCGAGCTGTACTTCAAAGGCAAGTTCATCGCGGACGATGTCGGGATGTCCCCCAAGGAAATCGGCGCGCTGATGGTCAAGCTCTCCGATTCCGTCACCGACCTCGAGATCGAGAAGTGGTCGTACACGAGCGCGACGACGTGGCGCGTCGCACCCGCCTAACGGCTGTTTCGATCGGCCCGGCCGAACCGCTTGGACGACAGTCCCCGCCCCTCACTCCGCGCTGGCACGTTACCGACGCGATCCGGCGCAATTCCCCTGATTTTCTCCCCCTCGCTGACGATTCGGTTTCCGCTGTCTCGTCGTGTTTCCACGCCCTATTATAGTCGCCACTGAAACGATTCACACACTGATCGGACAGCTGTCGTTCGATCGGGCGTGCAATGACTTGCAGTGGCTACTATACGGCCCCTTCCGTCGTATTCGATACCGCCGCAGCACCTCACCGACTTCCGACGAGGTCCAGAACTGCGACGAGGCCGTGATCGGGAGAAACGGATCGTCCTGCCAACGGCAGTCGATTTATACCCGGCCCTAATGAATTACACCTAATGGACGACGTCGACCGGTCCGGATTCGGCGCGGCGAACCGGGGCGGCCGCTCGCTCGAGGACGGGCCGCCGATCGATCGGATCGAGACGGTGTTCGCGGTCTACGAAGCGCGTCAGGAAGACGGCCAGATCGTCTACTATGGCGATCCGTTGACACACCCGGAGCGGGTGGTCCGTGAACTCTGGCCGATCTTCCGCGAACGCGGGTACGACGCCGACCTCGAGCGGCGTCACGGCGAGTACGCGATCGTGGCGGAGCCGACCAGCGTGGGGATCGACGGGATCCCCTGGACGAACATCGTGTTGTTCCTGTTGACGGTCGGATCGACGCTGTTCGCGGGCTCGTTCTGGTATCAGCTCGATCCGATTGCCGATCCGGGCGTGATCTGGCAGGCCTGGCCGTTCACAGCAGCTATTCTGGGGGTTCTCGGCGTCCACGAAATGGGCCACTACGTCATGAGCCGGTACCATCAGGTCGACGCCTCGTTACCCTACTTCATTCCGGTGCCGACGCTCATCGGGACGATGGGGGCGGTTATCACCCTGAAAGGCCGAATGCCGGATCGAAAGGCGCTGTTCGATATCGGCGCTGCCGGCCCGCTGGCCGGACTGGTCGCGACGGTCGTTGCGACCGTGATCGGACTGCACCTGCCGCCGGTTTCGGTCGACCCCGCGTTACTCCAGAACCCCGACGCGGTTCGGATCGAACTGGGCTATCCGCCGCTGCTCGAGTTGCTCGCGGCGGGATTCGATCAGCCGCTGTACCGGAACGACCCGACGACCGGGGTGAACCCGGTCGTCATCGGCGCGTGGGTTGGGATGCTCGTCACTTTCCTCAACCTGATTCCGGTCGGTCAGCTCGACGGGGGCCACATCCTCCGGGCGATGGCCGGCGAATTGCAGGAGACGATCGCGGCGATCGTCCCGGGCGCGCTGTTCGCGCTCGCCGCGTACCTCTACTACGTCGACGGCTACAGCGTGAACACGGTCCTGATCTGGGTCATCTGGGGATTCTTGACCGCGCTGCTCGCCTCGAAGGGGCCCGCCACGCCGGTACGGGACGAGTCGCTCGGCCGCGGTCGGTTCCTCCTCGGAACCGTGACGTTCGGCCTCGGGTTGCTCTGTTTCATGCCAATTCCGGTCGTGATCGTGGGGTGATTCGGCCCCGGTCCCCGTTCCGTCTCTCTGCTCGACACGTCTCTGCCTCTCTACTCGACGTTACCCTCCCTCAGCCGTGCGTATAGCCGCGATCCGCGAGCGGCTCGCCGTCCATCGTGAGTCCGTCCTCGGCCTCGCACACGACACCGATCACCGACAGCGATACGTCGGCCGTCTCTCGTACCGCCGCCAGCGCGTCCTCGGGGAGCGTCGCGACGAGCTCGAAGTCCTCGCCGAAGGTGGTCGCGAGCTCGAGCGCTTCGTCGTCGCCGTCTGCCACGTCGCGGACGCTGTCGTCGATCGGCAGCCGGTCGGAGTCGATCGCGAACCCGCAGTCGCTGGCCTCGGCGAGCTGGTGGAGCGAGCGGGCGAGCCCGTCGCTCGAGTCCATCATCGCGCTCGCGTGGGGTGCCAGTGCCCGGCCGGTCGCGATTCGGGGCTCGAACCGAAAGAGATCGTTCGCCCGCTCGCGGAGCCGGTCCCCGTCGCCGTCGAGTTCGGCGGCGCGTTCGAAGTACTCGAGCGCGGCCGCGCTCCGGCCGAGCGTGCCAGTCACGCAGACGACGTCGCCGGGCCGAGCGCCGCTCCGCGGAACGGGCTCGTCGGTGCGCCCGATGGCGGTCGTCGCGACGGTGAACTCGTCGTGGCCGTCTAGATCGCCCCCGACGTACTCGGTGTCGACGCGCTCGCAGACGTCGCTCGCGCCGCGAACGAAGTCGAGCAGTTCGTCACGGTCGAATTCGGGCGCGGCGTAGGCGGCGACGGCAGCCGTGGCCTCGGCACCCATCGCCGCGACGTCCGACAGGGACGCGCCGACGGCGCGCCAACCAGCCGTGTAGCGGGTTGTTCCCGGCGGAAAGTCCGTCCGCTCGTGGAGCATGTCCGTCGTCACCACGAGCCCGTCGACGACGGCCGCGTCGTCGCCGGCCGCCGCGAGTTCATCCGACAGCAGCCCCAGAGCGGCGCGTTCGTCCATACTCACCGTTTCGACTCGAGGGCGAAAAACGGTCCGGGCCGACGCCGGGCTGTGCGGATACGATGGTCTTAAATGCCGCCGCCGGGAATCACACGCCAATGGCTACGATGTACGACGTTCCGGCGGACGACCTCATCGAGGCGCTCGCCGACGATCTCGCGGATCGACTCGAGGAACCCGACTGGGGAGCGTTCGCCAAGAGCGGTGTCGCCAACGAACTCCCGCCCGAACAGGACGACTTCTGGGCGACCCGCGCTGCGAGTCTCCTGCGCAAGGTCGCCGACCGCGGCCCGATTGGCGTCGAGCGCCTCTCGACGGAGTACGGCGGCGCGAAGGGCGGTTCGAACCGCTATCAGGTCGCACCCGACAAGCGCACCGACGGCTCGAAGAACCTGATCCGGACCATCCTCCAGCAGCTCGAGGAGGAAGACCTCGTCGAGACCGCCGAGGGCGAGGGTCGCCGAATCACCGCCGAGGGTCGGAGCCTGCTCGACGACACCGCCGGCCAGGTTCTCGAAGAGCTCGACCGTCCGGAACTCGAGCGCTACGCCTAATTCACGCGTTCGTTTTCGTGTCGGTTTCCCCGCCCAGAGCCATCGCTACTGTTGTCCGTAATCATTTTCCCGCGTGGCGGACAAGTACGAGACAACGATGAGTGGCTCACCAGACGAGGAAAAACTCGAGGAGCTTCGCCAGAAGAAAATGGAGCAGCTACAGGACCGCACCGACGCACAGGGCGAGGGCAATCAGGAGGCGGCCCAGCAGCAGGCCGATGCCCAGAAGAAAGCCGTGTTGCGCCAGCACCTGACCGACGAGGCTCGCAAGCGGCTCAACACGGTCAAGATGAGCAAGCCCCAGTTCGGCGAGCAGGTCGAGCGCCAGGTCGTCAGTCTCGCCCGAAGTGGTCGCATTCAGGGCAAGATTGACGACGACAAGATGAAACAGCTCCTCAAGGAGCTGAAGCCGGACTCCCAGAGCTTCGATATCCAGCGCCGGTAATGGAACTCGGACTGCTCTACAGCGGCGGGAAGGACTCGACGCTCGCCGCGCTCTTGCTCGAGGAGTTCTACGACGTGACGCTGCTGACGGCGCACTTCGGTATCAGTGACGACTGGAAACACGCCCGCGAGACGGCCGACGCCGCCGGATTCGCGTTCGAACGCCTCGAGTGTGATCCGGACGTCGCCCGCGAGGCCGCCGATCGGATCCGCGAGGATGGCTTCCCGCGAAACGGGATCCAGCTGGTCCACACGCACGCCTTGGAACAGCTGGCGACTCGAGCGTTCGACGCGATCGCCGACGGCACCCGCCGCGACGATCGCGTTCCGACGGTGTCGCGGGCGCAGGCCCAGAGCCTCGAGGACCGTCACGACATCGATTACATCGCGCCGCTGTCGGGCTTTGGCCGGTCGGCCGTCGACCGACTCGTCGAGGCGCGCCTGGACGTGACCGTCGGGCCGAGCGAGGAGATCGACAGGGCCGATTACGAGGCGGAGCTCCGCGCGCACATCGCGGACGAAGACGGTCCAGCGGCGATCGGGGAGTGTTTCCCTGATCACGACCAGACGTACGTGACGAAGGTACGGTGAGCTCGAACGGTCGATTCTTCGTTCTCAGCCGCCGCGAGTAAACTCGAACCGGGCCCCGCCAGCCTCGCTTTCGGTGATCGCGACCTGCCAGCCGTGGGCGTCGGCGATTGCGCGGACGATCGCGAGGCCGAGCCCTGACCCCTCAGCGGACGTTGAGTACCCCTGTTCGAGCACCTCCGCTCGCTCGTCTTCGGGGATACCGGGGCCGTCGTCGGCGACGAAGAAGCCGCCGTCACAGGGTCCGACGCGGATGTGGACGTCCTCGCGCCCGTGTTCGATCGCGTTGCGATAGAGGTTCTCGAAGAGTTGTTTCGCCCGAAGCGGGTCGACTTCCAGCGTTCGGTTCCCGACTATCTCGTAGGTGGCCTCGTCCGTCTCGACGACCGTCCACGCGTCGCTCGCGAGTTCGACCAGCGGCACGTCGTAGGGATCTTCCACCTGCGTCCCGCTGCGGGCCACCGACAGCGTCTCCTCGATCAGTTCGTCCATCCGATTCAGCGCCGCGTCGACCTCCTGCAAGTGCTCCGGGTCGCCGTCGGTGAACGCCGCTCGGAGCCGGCCCTGGGCGACGCTGAGCGGGTTTCGGAGATCGTGACTGACGACGCTTGCGAACTCCTCTAAGCGCTCGCTCTGCCGTTCGGCCTCGCGGACGGCGGCCCGCTGTTGAATCTCGTAGATGCCGGCGACGGTACCCGCGCCGACGCCGACCGTTCCACCCATCAAGAGCAGGTACAGGGGCGCTTGCGCGCCGGTCTCCTCGAGATACAGCACGTAGAGATGCAGCGCCGTCACGAGGGCGGCAGCGAGGAAGCCGCCGAGCCCGTAGCCGAAGACGGTGAGCCGGTCTCGGACCGAGACGTCCCGGGAGACCAGCCATCGGTCGGCGAAGACGACGGCGGTCGCCGCGAGCAGCGGAAAGACGCTCTCGAGGAGCGCTCTGGTCGTCACGTGCTCGAGAGCGATGCGGATCCCGATGATCACGGCGAGAAAGAGACCGAGCGCCGAGAGCGGCGAAACCGGCAGTCGCTCGCCGATCTCCGCGACCCAATCGTCGTCGGCCACGCGTTGCACAGTGGCTACTCGCCGTAGGTCGCAATCAATGTACGGGACGGTCTCAAGGCGGTGACTGTCGAACTAACGGTAATCAGCAGTGAACCAAAACGTCCGTCGCCCGCTCGTCGAGACCGCCGACGGTCGCGACGGGCACGGCGGAACGAAAGGATAGAAGTTCGCCGTCCCCGAACGAATTCGCATGTACGACCGGATCAAGGGCTTTCGTGACTTCTATCCCGGCGAAATGTCCGCCAGGCGGGCGACTATCGACGTACTGGAGGAGACCGCCCGCGAGTACGGCTTCCGCGAGATCGGAACGCCGGCACTCGAGCGCGCCGAGCTATGGACCGACAAGAGCGGCGACGAGATCGTCGACGAACTCTACTCCTTCGAGGATCAGGGCGGCCGCCACGTCGCGATGACGCCCGAACTGACGCCGACCGTCGCCCGGATGGTCGTCGCCAAGCAACAGGAGCTGTCGAAGCCGATCAAGTGGGTCTCGACGCGGCCGTTTTGGCGCTACGAACAGGTCCAGCAGGGCCGCCAGCGCGAATTCTATCAGACCAACGTCGACATCTTCGGCTCCTCGGCCCCGGAAGCCGACGCCGAGATCCTCGCGTGGGCCGCCGACGCCCTCACTGGCCTCGGACTCACCGGCGACCACTTCGAGTTTCGGATCTCCCACCGGGACATCCTCGGTGGCGTCCTCGAGAGCTACGACGCCGACGTCGACACCGAGGCGGCGATCCGCGCGGTCGACAAGTCCGGCAAGATTTCGGCCGTCGAGTACCACGACCTCCTGATCGACGCCGGCCTCTCGGCCGATCAGGCTGCCGAGTTTGACGACCTCATCGCGGACGGCGACCTCGAGGCTGTCGACGCGTTCGCTGACACCGAGCGCGTGACCGCGGCCGTCGAGAACCTCCAGAACGTGCTCGCGGCCGCCGAGGACTTCGGCGCGCGCGAGTACTGCACCGTCTCGCTCGAGACGGCCCGCGGACTGGACTACTACACCGGCGTCGTCTTCGAGTGCTTCGACTCCGCCGGCGAGGTCTCCCGGTCGATCTTCGGTGGCGGCCGTTACGACGATCTCATCGAGGGCTTCGGCGGCCAGCCGACGCCCGCGGTCGGCGTCGCCCCCGGTCACGCGACGCTGCCGCTCCTGTTACAGCGCGCGGGCGTCTGGCCCGAGGAAGAAGTCACGACGGACTACTACGTCCTGCAGATCGGTGATACCCGGAGCGAAGCGGCTCGTATTTCACGCGAGTTACGCGACCGGGGCCACGTCGTCGAAACCGACGTCGCGGGCCGCTCCTTCGGCGCGCAGTTGAACTACGCCGACTCGATCAACGCCGAAACCGTCGTCATCGTCGGCGAACAGGACCTCGCGAACGACGAGGTGACGATCAAGGACATGGAATCGGGCGAGCAGACGCAGGTTCCGGTCGAGGAGTTCCCGGGCGACCTCGAGCGGCCGACGTTCGCGGACCTCGACTGAGTCACTCGAGACGCGGGTTCGAATTCCGTTCCGACACCGACGCTGACGGCTGTTCGGACTCCGTTTCCGTCGTTCACTCGGCAACGTGATTCTCGAGGCGCTCGTCGGTATCACATCGTTCGACGGGCGAGTGACCGGTCTCAACGAAGTGATCGATCATCGCGCGGCTGAGATCGCCCGGGTCGTCCCCATCGACTCGGCACTGCCATTCACACTCACCACAGTACGCAATAGGCACGCGTGGACCGTCGAACGGGGGGCTAATCAACGGTCGGGTTCACATGTTGGTTTCTCCTCTATCCGGGTACTGGCGGCTCCGAGGCGCAAGTCTCACTATTAACTGCGGCGGCGGCGTACCTTACCCGATGGCTGACGCTGACGCCGATACCCGCCCGAACGTCCTGCTCGTGCTCACCGACCAGGAGCGATACGACGCTAGCGCACCCGAGGGTCCCCCGATCGAAACGCCGGCGATCGATCGGCTCTCGAGCGAGGGCGTCCGCTTCGAGCAGGCGTTCACACCGATCAGTATCTGCTCGAGCGCTCGCGCGTCGTTACTGACCGGCCGGTTCCCCCACGGTCACGGGATGTTGAACAACTGCCACGAGCCGGACGCGATTCGGACGAACCTGCCCGCGGACCTGTCGACGTTCTCGGAGGAACTCGTAGCGGCCGGCTACGACCTCACCTATACGGGGAAGTGGCACGCCGGCCGCGACCAGACCCCCGCCGATTTCGGGTTCTCGTATCTCGGGGGCAGCGACAAACACCACGACGACATCGACGAGGCGTTCCGCGAGTACCGCGAGGAGCGAGGCGTCCCGGTTGGCGAGGCCGACCTCGAGGAGGAGATTTATACCGGAGACGATCCCCGAAACGCCGACGAGGGGACGTTCGTCGCCGCGAAAACGTCCGTCGATGTCGAGGACACGCGAGCCTACTTTCTCGCCGAACGGACGATCGACGCGATCGAATCGCACGCGGACGGCGACCGAGACGGTCCGTTCTTCCACCGGACGGACTTCTACGGACCCCACCACCCCTACGTCGTCCCGGAACCCTACGCCTCAATGTACGATCCCGACGAGATCGAGCCCCCCGAGAGCTACGCCGAGACCTACGACGGGAAGCCACAGGTCCACGAGAACTACCTCGCCTACCGCGGCGTGACCGGCTTCGACTGGGATCTCTGGGCCGAAGCCCTCGCGAAGTACTGGGGGTTCATCACGCTGATCGATCACCAACTCGAGCGGATCCTCGAGACCCTCGAGAATCGGGGACTGGCCGATGATACGGTCGTAGTCCACGCCTCGGATCACGGCGATTTCGCCGGGAGCCACCGTCAGTTCAACAAGGGGCCGCTGATGTACGACGACACCTACCGCATCCCGCTGCAGGTGCGCTGGCCGGGCGTGGCCGACGGTGGCTCGAGGTGCGAGGTCCCAGTCCACCTGCATGATCTCGCGGCGACGTTCCTCGAGATCGCGGACGTGCCGGTTCCCGACGACTTCGATTCGCGAAGCCTGGTCCCCCTGCTCGAGAACCGAGGCGATCTGCCCGAGGGGCACGACTGGCGGGACTCCACATTCGCCCAGTACCACGGCGACGAGTTCGGCCTCTACAGCCAGCGGATGGTCCGCACGGACCGGTACAAGTACGTCTACAACGGCCCCGATATCGACGAATTGTACGACCTCGAGGCCGACCCCGACGAGCTGCAAAATCTGATCGATCATCCCGAGTACGCGGACGCCCGGAGAGAAATGCGCGAGCGGCTGATCGAGTGGATGGACGAGACGGCGGATCCGAACCGGATGTGGGTGAGCGGCGTGTTGGAAAACGCGTCGTAGCTTTCGGCCGTTTTGGAACGTGCAGTGGCGCGCGCTGTCTGCCGGTCGAGCGCTAGCGAGAGCGGCTGATACCCTCGTGCGAGGGATGAGCGAACGAACGGAGTGAGTGAGCGTTAGCGCGGGACCGTCGGTCCCGCGAACCATACGAACGGGCCTTCGGCCCGTGAGTAGAAATCGGTTGGGGAGGGTGTGGCTTCTCCGTGTTGCCACGATAGCAGAGCGCTCACCGTTACTATCGTCCGTACCGAGAGCAGAGCGCTTGGTGGCGCTTTCGTTCGAAGAAGCACCTCTCAAGACGACTCCGCGACACGATGCCGAGACGGAAGCGTACGTTTACGGTGCCGAAGCCGATACCATCGTCCATGACTGCCGCCACCGACGAGACGGGGGGACAGCAATGACGCGCGACACCGACGACTCGCCCGCCGACCTCCGCGAGCGGGCCGCCCGCGACGAGGAGATCGCCGACGCCCTCGAGGACCTCCTCGCAGAACTGCGCGACGAGGACATCAAGGGCTCGCGCCTCGAGGGCCTGTTCGACGAGGTGAGCTCGAGCGATCCGAACATCTGGAACATCGTGAGCGCGTTCATCGACGTCGAGGACGGCGAGGCGGTGATCGCGGACGAGTCGAAACTGGCACAGGGCAGCTGGGCCCCCGAGATCGTCGAGGGCTGTGACACGATGATCACCCTCGAGATCGAGTACGGGATGATGCCCGACGAGTTCGCCTACACCGCCGGTAAGAAGCTGACCCAGCGGATCGAGGAGTTCCGCGAGCGGGCAGCGGAGGCCCGAGAGCGGGCCGACGAACTCGAGAACGCCGGCGACGAGTGATATGGATCGCAGCGTACTGCTCGCGTACGGTGTTCGAACGACGAAGATTACGCCCGCCGATACCGTCACTCTGTCGCGACTGTCTCTCGCGACCTGCGAAAGAATGACATTCGACTAGCGCCAACCCTCGAGTGACGGTTCCCGGGAATCGTCGACGTGCCGGGCCAGCGGGGGCAGGCCCGTCACGTCTTTTCGCGTCCCGTCCGAGTTCGGACGACGAGTCTCTCCGTGAGGGCCCCTCGTTCGCCGTGAAATCGGCTCTCACTCGACGACGAGTTCCTCTCGTTCGAACCGATCGCCGGGAGCGTTGGCTCCGTCCCCGCCGGTCCGCCACCGCCACGACCCCACCTCGAGTGGCTCCAGCGAGACGATCAGATATGACCGATCGGGCCAGGTCGCTCGGGCGGCGTCGGTCGCGCTCGGTCGCGGCGGGCCGCGGGGATGGGAGTGATAGAAGCCGACGATTTCCTCGCCGCGGTCCTCGAGGCGCTCGAAGATCCGAAGCTGCTGTTCGGAATCGATCTCGTAGCGCGTCCGAGGCGTTTCGGCGACGTTTTCGGCCGGATACTGCGACCGCACGCGGCTCCGCCCGTCGGGCTCGTACGCGCCGCCGAGGACGCCACAGACTTCGTCGGGCATCCCCTCGCGAGCGCGCTCGAGAATCGCCTCGCGGGCGGCGGTCGGGAGGACGATCACGGGCTTGAGTCGATTTCGGCTCGCGAGTCGGGAGCGATGGGTTCGTCCTCCGTCTCGAGGGCCTCGAGTCCCTCGAGCTCGTCGAACGGGACCGCGATATCCGCAGCCGGCCCGTCGAACAGCTCCGGCTGGATAATCGGCGCCAGCGCCTCGAGCGTGTCCACCAGTCGCGGCCCGGGCCGGTTGAGGTAGTGATCGCCGTCCATCGCCCAGACGCGACCCTCCCGGACCGCCGTCAGCTCGCTCCACTCCTCGCGTTCGGTGAGATCGGTTCCGTTCCGCGCGATCTGCTCGAGGCTGAATCCGCAGGGCCCGACGACGATCAGTTCGGGGTCGTACTCGCGGATCTCCTCCCACTCCCGGGGACTCGAGGCCTCGCCGACGTCGGCCAGCCCGTACTCACCGCCGGCCCACTCGACTAGTTCGGCGGTCCAGTGGCCCGCGACCATGACGGGGTCGGTCCAGTCGAAGACGGCGACGCGGGGGCGCTCGTCGGCCGCGAGGTCGGCGTCGGCGGTCCGCTCCCGGATCGCGTCGAGCCGCGACTCGAGGTCGGCGCGCACCGAACGGGCGCGCTCTTCGCGCCCGATCGCCCGGCCGATCCGCTCGAGGTCGTCCAGTACGTCCGCGACGCCGTGGGGATCGGTCGGGACGATTTCCGGCTCGGCCGAAATCCGGTCGACGGCGTCTTCGATGACCGCCACGTCGACCGCACAGACGTCACACATCCCCTGCGTGACGATGACGTCCGGCTCGAGGTCGGCGAGCGTTTCGACGTCAACATCGTAGACGCCGCCCTCGGTGTCGGCGGTCTCGAGGACCTGTCGATCGATCTCGCCGCTCGAGCCCGACGTATCGATCCGCGAGCGTGTGACGGCGGGCGCGTCCGCGGCGTTCGGCGGGTGGTCGCACTCGTGGGAGACGCCGACCGGTTCGCAGTCGAGCGCGGCCACCGTCTCGGTCGCCGAGGGGAGCGTCGTGACGATTCGCATGGCTGCTCGTAGGGAGCGGGTGACCAAAAACGGCGGCCTCGAGGAACGAAGCGCGAATGGAACGGCATACTATGGTGTTGACTAGCGTCTCGCTGCTATCGCTGCGCCGACGAGACGTCTGCGAGCGCCGCCTCGAGTTCGCGAACTCCGTCCTTCTCCGTCCGGTCGGGGTTCGCGAGGACGCGAACCGGTTGCTCGCCGAGGGAGACGAAGCCGAGGTCCAGCCGGTCGGCGGTCTCGCGCAGACCGAGGCCGGCGTCGGCATCGCTCGCGATAACCTTGCGAGCGGGGCTCTCGTGGGCCCGCAGTCCGAGGTCATAGCCGTCGATCGCGTCCACGATCTCGTGGCGATCCGCTCCCCGCTCCTCGGCGAGGCTGGCGGTCGCAGCATCCAGACTCGAGCGCAGTCCGGAGTCCGTCGTCCGATTGACGAAGCGCAGATCGCGATCGATCAGGTCCTCGAGTCCCTCGATCTCGTCGGGGTTCCCGGGCCGGACGACCAGCCCCCACTCGCGCTCCCAGTGGCCCAGTTCGGTCGCGTCGTTCGCGCGCCCGTCGGCGCGCTCCGATTCAGCGGCTGTCGTCGCCCCCTCGTACTCGAGCGGCCCTGCGGCCACGGCCACGTCGGGGACGCGCTCGCGGAGTCGCCGGAGACCGGGCCGAGTTCCGACGGAGAGATAGCGGGGGTTGTCGAGACCGTCGAGCAGCCGAGCGACCGTCGGATCGCCCTCGCCGACGCCGAACAGCGTCGGCGGCCGGACGTCCGGCGAGAACAGCGTGACCGTCATGGGTTCGCCCGCCTCGAGGTAATCGGTCTCGGGGCCGACTTCAACGACCCCGTCGGCGTCGGCGAGACTGGTCGTCGCACCGCTGCCCTTGTCGACGGGGTAGACGAGCGTCTCGCCTGCACTGTCAGTAACCAACCCGACGGGCATGAGCCGATGACGGCCTTCCTCGTACCGCTCTTGCCGGGCGAGCCGGCCGGAAACCGTTGCGGATGCGGGCTCCGGCACGCCGGCAGCCTGACGGATCGCCGGTGCGACGAACGTTCGAAAGACCATCATCGCGGAGACGGGATAGCCCGGTAGACCCACGTATGCGGAGTCTTCCAACCGGCCGATCAGCATCGGCTTCCCCGGCTTGACGCTGACGCCGTGGAGCAGCAATTCGCCCTGCTCCTCGATGACCCGGTAGATGACGTCGACCGCGCTGGCGCTGGTCGACCCCGAGGAGAGCACGAGGTCGCACTCCTCGGCCGCGCTCCGAAGAATCCGCTCCATCTCCTCTTGTTCGTCGCCGGCGTGGGGGTAGAGGACCGCCTCGCCGCCCGCATCTTCGACCCCCGCGGCGATCGTGTAGCTGTTGACGTCGTAGATCTCCCCGCGCTCGCTGTGCAGTTTCTCGCCCGGTCGCACCAGTTCGTCGCCGGTCGAAACGATGCCGACGCGCGGCTTCGCCCGGACCGGCACCTCATCGATGCCCAGCGCGGACAGGAGGCCGATGTCTCGAGGCGTGATCACGGTCCCGGGACCGAGCGCGCGTTCACCCGCGGCGATGTCCGCCCCCGCGAACATGACGTTGTCGCCGGGTGCGACCGCGGTGCGGATCAGCACCTCGTCGCCGTCTGCGTCCGTATCAGTTCGCTCCACCGGAACCATCGCGTCGGCTCCGTCGGGCATCACCGCGCCGGTCGAAATCTCTGCCGCCTGTCCCGCCTCGAGCCCCACGTCGGGTTTCGCGCCGGCGTGGACCTCGCCGACGAGCTCGAGGCGAGCGGGATCGGCTTCGTCCGCGCCGAACGTGTCCCGTGCCCGGAGGGCGTAGCCGTCGAGGCTCGCCCGGTCGAACCCCGGCACGTCGAGTTCGGCGTCGAGTCGTGCGACGAGCACCCGACCGCGAGCGTCCTCGAGCGAGACGCGCTCGATGCCGCCCTCGAGCGAGAGCGAGTCGATCGCCTCGCGGGCCTCGTCGGGAGAGGCGAGATCGCGAAACTCCTTGCGGTTCATAGCGACACTTCGCGTGCCGAGGGTAAAAACGTCGGTCGAACGAGCCTGCGATCCCACCGGGGGATGCGCTCACCAGTTCGATGGTCCCGCCGGCTCGGTGACCACTTCGACAACAGTGGCTTCCATCACGTCGTTCGGTATTCGTTACTCACTACCGAACGATTGTGACGAAACAACCGATATGTGGCAATTGACACTCTCTAACAGGCCGATTTTTAATTATAAATGTCGGAATGTGAAGTGTTTTAGCGCCGGATCACTGACCGTCGTCCGTGTCTTTCCGATTGAGTACCGTCCCGAACCCCTTCCGGTGGTTCCTGCTGGCGGTCGGCTACCTGCTCGCACGGCTCGGGGTCATCGATCCCCGACGCGTCGAGCGGACGACCGATCTCGCCTGGCCGCGGATCGTCACGGGGATCGCCCGGATGTCGAAGTCCGCGGCGGACATTGCGATGGTCGGAATCGCCCTCGGACCGGCGGCGATCGCGGGCGTCGGGCTCGCGACTCCCTACTGGGCGATCGCGTTCGCGATCGGTGGCGGGATCGCCGGCGCGACGATCGGCCTGGTCTCCCAGCGCTACAGCGGGGGGACGGCGAAAGGCGTCACGCTGGCGGTCACGACGAGCGGCGTTATCGTCCTCACATTGCTGCTTCCGCTCGCCGCGCTGTACGGTACGGTTCCCGAGCGATTGATCGCGCTCGTCGGTAACGACCCCGCGTCGATCGCCTACGGTGCGGACTACCTCCGGGTCGTCGCGATCGGGGTTCCGTTCGCGGGGCTGAATCTCATCGGCAGTCGGGCGCTCGTCGGTGCCGACGACGCGTGGACGCCGATGATGCTTCGAGCGGGCGGTGCGGTGGTCAACGTGACCATTAACGCGGTGTTGATCTTTGGCCTCGAGCTGGGCGTCGTCGGCGCGGCCATCGGGACCGTCGTCGCGAACGTGCTCGTCCTGGCTGCGTTCGTCACCGGGTTCACCGTCGGTCGGCTCCCGCTGATCGGTGAGTTCCCCATTACTATCGACGTGGCGTGGCCGCGTCCGACGATCGGTGAACTCCGGACCGTCCTAGACATCGGAACGCCGCTCGTCTTCACGAACATCGCCCGGCGAGCGGCGCAGTTTCCGATGCTTGCGATCGTCGCCCTCTTCGGGCCGAACGTGCTCGCCGCCTACGTCGTCGCTCGCCGTGTCCGGGATCTGATGGACACGCCCGGCTGGGGCTTCTCGCTCGCCTCGAGCAGTCTCGTCGGACAGGAACTGGGTACCGGCGACGAACGGGACGCCGACACGTACGGCCGCGAGGTTCTCTGGTTCGGGACCGGCGTCTACGTCGTCAGCGGGGCGATCGTCCTCGTCTTCGCCGAACAGGTCGGTCGCATCTTCGTCGCCGACCCGTCGATCCTGCCGCTCGTGACCGCGTTCATCGCGGTCGCCTGCGTCAGCGTCGTTTTCCGCGGCGTGAGCAGCGGTGCGACCGGGCCGCTCCGCGCCAGCGGCGACACCCGCTGGCCGTTCTACGGGCAGGTACTCGGTCTCTACGGCGCCGCACTCCCCGTGGCCTTCCTCGGTGCAGTCTCGGTTCCGCTCCCGTTCCTCGAGGCCGTCACGCCGCTGGGGATCGGCGCGCTCTACGCCGCGTTGGTCCTCGAGACGTTCGTTCCCGCCGTCGTCACGTACTACCGGTTTTCGACCGGCCACTGGAAGGCTATCAGTCGATCGTATCGTCCCGGGTCATCGCCCGGGGATTAGCCCTCGACACGGACGCGATCGGGTTCGAATCGCCCGGAACCCCAGCACAGCCTGCTGGCGCGCTCGGATCGCGAGGGGAACGGTTACAACCCCGCCGCTGGATGGTTGTGGTATGTCACGACTTGCCCAATCGGATCGCGAGCGCATCGCAGCCCTCTTCGATCGTCACCTCGAGGTCGGACTCCACCACGGGGCGCAGCTAGCGGTCTACATCGACGGCGAGTCGGTGATCGACCTCGCGGGCGGCGTCGAAGCACCGGACGGCCCGGAAGAGACCCGCGAGACGCGCCACGTCCTCTTCTCGAGTACGAAACCCTACGCGGCCGTTACGTTGCACTCGCTCGTCGAGGAGGGGGAACTCGCGTACGACGACCGAGTGGTCGATCACTGGCCCGAGTTCGCCGCTGAGGGATCCGAGAAGGCCGACATAACGGTGCGACAGGTGCTCAGCCACACGTCGGGACTGAACCGCGGCGAGATCGACGACCGGCCCGACCTCTGGGGTGATTGGGACGCCGTGGTGGAGCAACTCGAGGCGATGGAGCCGAACTTTCCGCCGGGGGAGACGCCGGCCTATCACGCCCTAACGTTCGGCTGGCTCGTCGGGGAACTCGTCCGTCGCGTTTCGGGAACGCCGATCGAAGCGGCCGCGGCCGAGCGCGTGTTCGATCCGCTCGGGATGGACGACACCGGCATCGGCCTCCGCGAGGACGAAGAGGACGACGTGGCGACGCTCGTCGGGTTCGAGGAATTCGACCGCTGTCGCGACCCCGGCGAGGGGTTGGGCGATCACACACAGGTCGCGGCCCCGTTCAATTCGGAGGAGGTCCACCGCGCCGTGATCCCCGCTGCCAACGGCATCGGGACCGCCGGCGACATGGCCCGGTTCTACGCCTGTCTCGCGAATGGCGGCGAACTCGAGGGAACGCAGCTCCTCGAGCCCGAGACCGTCGAGCAAATGGCCACGGTACAGGCCGAGACGGACGCCGACGGCACGATCGGCCGCGAGGGACGGTTCGCGCTCGGCTTCTGGAAAGGCGGCACCACGGTCGCGCCCTACGGCTCGCTCTCGCCCGAGCACGTCTTCGGCCACGCCGGCCTCGGGAGTAGCGTGGGCTGGGCCGACCCCGAGGAAAATATCGGCTTCTCGTACGTGACGAACGGCGTTCGCGACGGCTCGTACGAGCACGTCGCCCGCGTGAACGCGCTGGCTGACGCAGTTCGGCAGGCGCTTCGGTGAGGCAGTCGCAGCCGTCCGACTTTGACAACCGCCTCGAGAATGCCGTCCGAACAGTAATACGTCGCCCATTCATAGCCCGCCCATGGCGGATCTCGGGACGGCCGCACTGCGATTCATTCAGTTGTACGGCCCGCTCGCACTGCTGGTCTTCACGTTTCTCGAGGCGTCGATGCTCTTTCCGTTCTTCCCGAGCGAGGTCGTCGTTCCGGCCGCGGCTGCGGTGTTGATCACCGATCCCGTCTCGTTTCTCGTCTTCGTCGCGGCGGCGGGTATCGGAGGAACCCTCGGCGCGTTCGTCCCCTTTTACGCGTTTCGCGGCCCCGGGTCACGAGGGCTCGGCAGACTTCGAGAGCGGATCAACGTCTCCGAGGAAACGACCGAACGCGGTCGGCGCTGGTTCCGTCGCTGGGGCGCGTCCTCGGTCTTTTGGGGACGATTTCTGCCGGCGCTACGCTCCGTCGTCTCCATCCCGGCGGCGCTCGCGGGGATGCGGCGGGTTCGGTTCGGCGTCTACACGGCGGTCGGTACCGTCCTGTTCTACGCGGCCATCGGTGCCGTCGTCTACTACGGCCACTGGGAGTCCCTGTTCGGGGCCGCCGGTGCCGTCGTCACCGATCGGCCGGCCCTCAGCGGTGTGATTGCGCTCCTCGCGCTCGCGATCGGGACGTGGTTCCTCCTGCGGCATCGCCGGGACGAACGCCCCTCCTGAACCCGTTTCAGCGCTCCTCGTCGGCGTCTTGGATCACATGTTCGGTTCCCAGTTCTCAACCGCGACCGTCTCGCCGGCCGGAATCCCCTCGCGGTCGTCGTCGACGACCACCCAGCCGTCCGCCAGCGCGACGCTCGAGAGGACGCCCGAACCGCTCGCGCGCGTCGGAATCGCCGCGTACTCGGGTTCGTCACGCTCCCGATCACCCTCGTCCTCGTCGCGCGCCTCGAGCCGAACCCGCGCGAACGTCCGGCTCCCGGGTTCGCTCGGGATCTTGCGCTCGAGGGTCGCCCGTGTCGTTGGATGGGGATCGGCCGTCGTCCCCTCGAGCCAGCGCAGGGTCGGTCGGAGGAACTGGACGGCGTTGACGATGCAGGCGACGGGGTAGCCCGGTAGCGCGAGCACGGGAGTGTCCTCGACGATTCCGAGACAGACGGGGTGGCCGGGTTTGAGCCCGACGCCGTGGACGAGCACCTCGCCGAGGTCGTCGATCACTTCCGGGAGGAGGTCGCGCTCGCCGACCGAGGAGCCGCCGGTCGTGACGATCACGTCCTTCGTCAGATCCCGCTGGATTGCCACGCGAAGGGACTCGGGATCGTCGGTGACCACGTCGCGGTCGGTGGCTCGAGCGCCCCAGCGCTGGGCCAGTCGCGAGACGGTGAGCCCGTTGGTTTCGACGACTTCGCCGGGGTCCGGGTCGCCCGCGACGAGTTCCTCGCCGGTCGGCACGACACCGACTGTGGGTTGCTGGGCCACCGCGACGCGACCGTAGCCCGCCGATCGCAGGAGCCCCAGATCCGACGGTCGGAGCCGGTGGCCGGCGTCGTACAGGTGCTGGCCCTCCTCGACGTCCTCTCCCACGGGTGCAACGTTTTCCCCCTCCGCAACGGCGTCTCCGACCTCGAGTTCGCCGGCCGACTCGAGTTCGGTCACCCGTTCGATCACGACGACGGCGTTGGCTCCTTCGGGGAGCGCGCTGCCGGTGTGGACCCGGGCGGCCGTTCCGGGCTCGATCCGGTCGGCGGTAGCGTGCTCGTCGTCGGAACTCACAGCGGGTTCGGTGATTCGTAGCACTTCGGGCGACCGATCGCTGGCCCCGAACGTGTCCGCGGCCCGAACCGCGTAGCCGTCCATCGCCGCCCGCCGGTAGTGTGGCACGTCTCGAGCCGAGGCGACGGGCGCGGCGAGGACGCGGCCGTCCGCGCGGTCGACGTCGACGGTCTCGGTCCCGCAGGGCACGTCCGAATCGCCGTCCCCGCGCCCCTCGAGCGCCTCCTGTAGAATCCGACGCGCCTCGTCGACCGGCGTCCGCACCTTGAACCCGGCCTCCGTGCGCTCGCGGTCGGCACCTTCCATACGGTGACTCGAGTCGTCGGAGGCCAAAAGCGTGGGGGACCTGTGGTG
>NZ_JBHDYC010000016.1:0-104390 GCF_041894845.1 Natrinema sp. H-ect4 | reverse complement strand
CACTCGTGCCACCGCCGGTGATTCCGTGTTCGGCCGGCTCGAGCCCGGTCGCGACCGTCGCCCAGACCTCCGGCGTGTACGGGACCGACTGCGTGTTCGCGAACGTCTCGATCTCGCCGCCGGACTCGAGGCGGACGGCCTCGAGGTCGAAGTGGTCGACCAGTCCGGCGTCGAGCGCGTCGAGTGCCAGTACAACGACCGTCATACGTATCCGAGATCCTCCAGATCTTCCTGCAGCGCGTCCTCCTTGACCACGTAGGCGGGATCGAACCGCTCGAGTTCCCCCTCGAGACTGGGGTCGTCCACCGGTTCGCCGTCCGCGAGTCGATACGTTCCCTCCTCCGTCGCGATGCGGTCGGCGGTCATCGCGGCCTTTCGATCCCCGTAGGCGGCGAAGGCGATTTCGCGCTCGAGCGTCCCCTGGCGGTGTTCGACGCCAGTCAGGATCGTTGGGACGTCGATCAGGGAGACGACCTCGCCGAGGTCGGGCGCGTTCCGCGTCCCGAACGGGACATTCAGCAGTTCGGGGCGCATCTCGCCGGGGTGGCCCCACAGCCCGTCCTCGCCGAGGAGTTCGCCGTGATCGCCGCAGAAGACGACGCGAGTGTCCTCGGGGATCGCGTTCCAGAGGGACTCGAGGGTCGCGTCGAGTTCGGCGACCTCCTGCCGGTAGAGCTCTCGAACGAGGGCTGCATCAGCCTCGGAGCCGCGATCCGAGAGCACGCGGCGAGTGATCCGCTGTGCCTCCGCCCGGTCGATATCCGCGCCGTCGGGGTCGTAGGGATGGTGGGGTTCCATGAAGTGCAGCCAGCCGAACCACTTCTCGCAGCCGTCAATTTCGGATCGAAACTGGTCGACGACGTCGTCCGCGGGCCGGAACGACTTCTCGGTCTCGTCGACGTAACTCCGGAGTTGCTGGTATCGGTTGTAGCCCCAGCTGGCGATTTTGTAGGGAAGCGAACCGCGCTCGAGCACGATCGCCCCCTTGTCTTTCAGCGACTCGCCGCCGCCTTTCGGCGACGTGAACGAGTCGAACCCGGTCGCGTAGTCGTACTCCGCGGACAACAGGTGATTCGTCGTGATTCCGACGCAGTGGGCGTCGAACTCGTGGGCGACGCTCGCCGTCGGCTCGAGACCGTTGCCGGCCGGATACTCCCCGCCGATGATCGCCGGGAAGCTGCCCGGCGTCGCGGTGCTCGTGGCGAAGGCAGCGTCGTGAGTATCGTCCAGAAATGCCAGGGTCCGGGGCATAAACTGCACGTGATCGGTTCGAAGCGAGTCAACTGTGACTAACAGGGTCGTATCCGTCGTGTTGTCGGTCATAGATATCCCAGATCCTCGAGTCGCGCGCGGCTCGCCGCGTCGACCTCCTCGGCGAACGCCCCCTCATCGTGCTCGTCGCCGGTCACCCACTCGCCGAAGGCGGACTCGAAGAGACCATCTGGAACCATCTCGTCGGGTCGCTCGACCTGTTTCGACGGCGGCCCAGAAACGTCGTACACCGCCTCGGTGCCGAGCTGGTCGCGGTAGTACTTCCGGTCGCCCCGATAGATCACCCGCTGTCCCCGGTCCCAGTACGATTCGTCCCCACCCTCCGGAATGCCAGAGCCGGAGCCGACGATCTCGGCTCGAGCGCGCTCGCGTTCGAACGCGAACGGATCGAACGGCTCCTCGCTCGCGAGCGCCCGAATCACGCCCCCAAGGTCGGCGTGGGAACTGAGGCCGTCCACGTCGACAGGAGTCTCTTCCGCGACCTCAAGGGCGCGGTCGCTCGTGGGGACGACATCGAACGGAACGTGCAACAGCCCCTCCGAGAGGCTGCTCATATGGTTCATGAGGTAGCCGTCGGATTCGTAGCCGAGGTTTTCACCGTGGTCCGCCGTCACGATCAGGATCGACTCGCGGTCGTCGCCTGTCTCCAGTGCCCGCACGAGGTCGGCGACGAGCCGGTCGAGGTAGTCGACGGTCGCGGCGTACAGTCGGCGGACGCGCTCGACGGACGGTTCGAACTCGCCGAGACCGTCCGCGGCGTTCACGTCCGAGTCCCGGAACGAACTCGAGTGGAACGCCGCGGAAACGCCGTGAATCGAGTCGTCCAACCCGCGAAACGGGGTGTGGGGGCCGTGGGCGTCCATGAGGTTGGCAAAGGCTAGCACCGGCCCGTCGGATTCGGTGACCTCGCGCTCGAGGGCTCGAGTGATCGACCGACCGCCGAAGTCGGTCGGCTTCTCGATCGGCAGCTTCCGACTCACGTCGTCCAGTTTGAGGAGGACGCCGTTGGCCAGCGATTGCAGCGGATAGTCGTGGTCGAGGGCTTGGCGGATGAAACCGGCGTAGGCCTCCATGCCCTCGGTCGATCGATCGGAAATGTGTCGCTGAACGTCCATCCCCGCGGGCAGCCTACGACTCGGCGAGACGGGGACCGTCCGGTCGAAAAAGCGGTCGAACCCGAAGACGGGACTGGCGTAGATGTTCGACGTGACGCAGACCGATTCGTATCCCGCCCTCGAGAGGGGCGCGATCCAGGTGTCCGCGACGTCGATCGGGTCGAACCGGCGCTGGTGAGCGTGGACGCCCGTTTCCGACGGGATCGAGCCCGTCAGCAGCCCGGCGTGGCTCGGGACGCTCCAGCCCGCGAGCGCCCGCATCCCCTCGAAGCGGACGGACGCCAGTTCCCGTAACCGGGTCGCGTATCGGTCGTAGACGTCCTTTCTGACGGTGTCGAGACAGACGACGACGATGTTCGGTCGGTCCGGTCGGTCGGCCCCGGTCATGCGAATTGCGCGAGTGCGGCGCTGAATCGGTCGCCCTGATTCGATTCGGTCAGGTCGGTCACGAGGCTTCGCTGCTCGCGACCGACGGCTCGGCGCTCCCCCGGAGCCCGCTCGAAGATGGCAAATATACCTTCGAGCAGGGCCGCCTCGGTCGGCGGAACGACCTGTCGAGACGGCAGTAACTCCCGAACGCCGGTCGCGTCGGTAACCATCGTCGGCGTCCCCGAGAGGATCCCCTCGAGCGCCGCGACGGGAAACGCGTCGCCCCGCGACGACTGGACGTAGACGCTCGCGCGGTCGAACCAGTCGGCGAAGGTATCCAGATCGACGAACCCGGGCGTGATCACGTGTGATCTGTCCGCGTACGCTTCCGCCTCGTGCCCCTCACCGAGGACGACCAGTCGAACGTCGGCGTCGACGGTCCCGGCGAATCGTCTGACCGCTCGGGTCAATCGATCGTACCCGTTGGCCGGTTTGGCCTCGCCCGCCGAGAGGATCGTGAACGGATCCTGCGGCGAGTTCGGCGAGAGCGACGCGAGTCGCTCGTACTTCTCGTCGGCGATCGGCGGCCGGACGTACGCGACCGGGACATCGCCGATGTACGGCCGCGCCCAGCGGTAGACATCGTGACCGACCGCGATCACGCCGTCCAGCAGCCGGCTCGAGAGGGGTCTGAGACCGCGCCAGAGGTGTCGCGTCGGCCGCTCGGAAAGGGTGTAAAACGTCTCGTCGGCGGCGAGATAGACGAGAGTCGTTCCCGGCCGCCGCAGTTTGTACGCGAGTCCGGTCTGGAGCGGCGCGCTCCCCTCCGCGATGACGGTATCGTACGCCGGCAACGTCTCCGCGGTCCGGAGCCGATCGATGGTCCGCTCGGTGTTTCCGTTCGGTTCGGGCGCTCGAGCGCCGGTCTCGAAGTGGCGACGTTCGGCGTTCACGGCGTCGGCAAAGACGCGGTGTGCGGGGTGTGCGTCGCTGTTCTGATAGAGCAAACACCGGTCGCTCGTCGCAGCGCGCCGCGGACGCGGCGTCTCCGTCCCCGTCTGACCCACTGAATCACTGTCTCGACTAGCACCGCTCGACTCGCCGCCTCGACCGCGAGCGGTCGTGCTCGCCGTCATCGATCCGTCGCCTCCTCGAGATCGGGGGGTTCGTCGGCGTCGTCGACCGGCTGTGATGCCTCCTCGGTGCGCTGCTGGCCCGCGGTTCGTCTCGCTTCGGTCGGGCGCTCCGGCTGCCGCTGTGCTTTGCGTTCCGGTGTCTCGATGTCGGCGGCAGCCGTTTGCTCGACGATGTCGCGAAGCCCCTCGGCGAACCGATCGTACTCGTATCGCCTCGCAGCCGCCCGAATCTCCGTCGAATCGTAGTCGTCGGAATCGAACCGCCGAACCGCGTCCCGGATCGACGCGACCGTCGGCTCGAAGAGCAATCCCGTTCGACCGCCCCGTACCTGGTACCGCGTGAATCCCTCGTTCACGCCGAGCAGCGGCTTGCCGGACATCATGGCCTCGGCCCCGACGAGGCCGAAGTCCTCCTGTTTGGGGGCGTAGACGACCGCGGTTGCCTGCGCGACGAGCGATTCGATGTCCTCGACGTACCCCCGAACCTCGATGTTGTCGTAGTTCGACGCGAACGCCTCGAGCGCCTCGCGCTGCTCCCCGTCGCCGGCGATCACGAGCCGCTCGTCGAGCCCGGCGAAGGCCTTCGCGATCAGGTCGATCCGTTTCTCGGGGGCGAGTCGGGACCAGGTGACGAAGTAGCCCTCGTCGCCGTCGTTGCGCCAGTCGCCGGTCACCGGCGGGTAGACGACCGTGGCGTCGCGGTCGTAGAACCGCCGAATCCGATCACGGACGAGTTCGCTGTTCGCGACGAAGCGGTCAACGTAGTCGTTCGCCTCTTTGTCCAGTGCCCGCCACCCCTTCGCGTAGGCCTTGATCCCCGTCTCGACGAACGGATACTCGAACGAGGAGAGTCGATCGCGATAGAGGTCGTACAGCCACCGCGGCGGGCTGTGGGGATAGTGGACGATCCGCTGACCGACATCGGGGACGTAGTACTTCGACAGCGGCGCGCTCTCGAGGATCACGTCGTACGCCGCGAGATCCGGGTGGGCGTCGGTCATATCGAGCGCGACGTTGAGCGTCTCGAGGGGGTTCATTCCCTCGTTTTTCCACTCGAGGAAGGGCCGCCACGGCAGCGAGGTGTACTTGGCCTGCCGGAACGGGATCACGTCGACGTCGTCCGGGATGTCGGTCCCCTCGGCGACGTAGGCGGTATAGATCGGTGCGTCGAGCACCCGGGCGGCCTCGAGTGCGAACTCCTCGCCGCCGCCGATTCCGGGGAAGCGATCGTGGAGGATCGCGACGTCCGTCACTGCAACACCTCCCGAAGTTCCTCGTCGGGCGACCAGGTGCCGTCGTGGCTTGTTTCGTCGCCGGCGGCGCGGGCGCGAAGGAGCGAGACGCTCGCCCGAAGGAGCGAGATCTGAGTGTCGAACAGGGAGTACAGCGGCTGGATCGGCCCGAGCGCATCGCGCGAGCCCAGCGCCGTAAAGGCGAGAACGCCGGCCGGAGTCGCCAGCCCGAACGGCCCGGCGACCGCCAGCGACCCGATCGTGGCCACGGCGATTCCGGTGGCGACGAGCCACGGAGAGACGACCATGAACCACCAGTTGAAGGGCAGGACGATGCGGCCGTAGGCCCCGTGGCGGCCGAGCGCGTCGCGCTGTCGCCACAGCAATCGGAGGAGCCCCATCGCACGGCGGTCCTTTTGCTCCCGGCGCTTACTGAATTCGGAGTGAGCGGCCTCCCTGTAGTGGATATCGGGATCGAAGACGACCCGGTCCCCGTTTCGCCGGATTTTGAGCGCGAGTTCGGTGTCGTCGGCGATCGAGTCATCGTCGATCGGGACGATCGCGTCGCGCTCGAACGCCGAGAACGGGCCGTGGAAGATCAGCGTCGAGTCGATGTGGGACTCGAGGATCTGGATCATCGTCTGGATGTCGCGATACCCCTGTTCGACCTCGCTATCGCCGATGACCTCGGCGTTGCGGCCGGTCACCGCTCCCACGTCGGGATCGGCAAGGTTCGCAACCGCCGTTCGAACCGCGTCGGGTGCGAGCCGCGAGTCGCAGTCAGTCTTGACGACGACCTCGTTCGCCGCGGCGGCGTAGGCCTGATTCAAGGCGGTCGCCAGTCCTCGTCGCTCGTCCTCCCGGATGAGCGTCAGCTTCGGCTCCTGACGGCCGGCGAAGAAGGTCTCCACCAGCTCGGCCGTCCCGTCGTCGCTCGAGTCGACGACGACGATCTCCACGTTCTCCATGGGGTAGTCGAGTTCGACCAGTTCCTCGAGTTTCGACTCGACGATGGCGGCCTCGTTGTACGTCGGGAGGACGATACTCACCGATGGCTCTCGAGGCCACGTGTCGGCGGGCGTCCCCGTTGGCCGCCGGACGTAGTACACGACGAGGTAGATCAGATACGGGAGGCCCGTCAGTGCGATCAGACCGAACAGGGCCTCGAGGAGACGTTTCATGCGAATGTACATATACACTCTATATTCCACGGTAAAACCGGTCTCCTTGCATTATACAAGATGGAAATGGTTAATGTATTCAGTCTATGAACGTCATGGCGTAGAGAATGTCATCTCGCGCTGTAATCCAACAGACCGTATAAGCGATTACTGCGAAGAAATCGGCCATACGGTGGGGACGAAACGTGCTACTTGATCCAACGCACTCGAGCGGTATCGATCGGACCGGTGGCTTTTTCCACCCGGTCGGTCATTTCCGAGTACGCGATAAACGGTCGTGAACCTCATCACAGTTCCGTTACGCATGCCACATTCGATATACTTTTACGGGACTACGGTATAGATGCGTGTATGTCAGTGCTAGCAGAGTCCGCCGTCGGGCACGACGAACTCGCCGTGCTCAAACTCCTCGCGCTCGAGGGCGGACTCGAGGGCGACGTCAAGATCTCCTGTTCTCACCTTGCGGAGCGCCTCGACGCGTCGAACCAGACCGCCTCGCGACGACTCCAGCGCCTCGAGAGCGCCGACTTGCTCGAGCGCGACACCGTCAGCGACGGCCAGTGGGTCGCGATCACGGAGACCGGGGAGCGAGCGCTCCACGCCGAGTACGAGGATTACCGTCGCATCTTCGAGACGGACTCCCAGATCGGCCTCGAGGGGACCGTCACCAGCGGGATGGGCGAAGGTCGCCACTACATCTCGCTGTCGGGCTACCAACGCCAGTTCGAGGAGCGACTCGGCTACGAGCCCTTCCCCGGCACGCTGAACGTCGACCTCCGCGAGGACAGCGTCCGCCGGCGCAGCGCCATGGCCTCGCTCGAGCCCGTCCCAATCGACGGCTGGGAGTCCGACGAGCGGACCTACGGCCCCGCCGTCTGCTACCCCGCGACGATCGAGACCGCCGACGGCGAGACCTACGAGAACGCCTACACCATCGCCCCCGAACGCACCCACCACGACGACGACCAACTCGAGGTCATTGCCCCCGAAAAACTCCGGGAGGAACTCTCCCTCGAGGACGGCGATCACGTCACCGTCTCCGTGGGGGATCGCGAATGACGGGCCACCACGCCGGACCGCAGTCGAACGCCGATAGCGGGACGAACGCCGATGCCGGGGCGAACTCGAGCGTCGACCCGTCCGCGAACTCGTTTGAGCACGCCCTCGAGTCGCTCCGGGCGGGCGAGCCGATTCTCGTCCACGACGCGGCCGACCGCGAGGGCGAGACGGACCTGATCTACCACGCCGATAGCGTGACACCCAAGGCCGTCACCCGATTGCGAAACGACGCTGGCGGCCTGGTCTGCGTCGCGCTCGGCCACGATATCGCGGAGGCGTTCGACCTCCCCTTCTACTCGGACGTGATCGATCACCCCGCGACGGCCGACCACGAACTCGGCTACGACGACCGATCGTCGTTCTCACTGACGGTCAACCACCGGGACACCTATACCGGGATCACCGACGACGATCGCTCGACGACCATCCGGGCGCTCGGCGACGCTGCCGCTGCACCCGAGAAAACAGAGTTCGCCACGGAGTTCCGGGTCCCCGGCCACGTTCACCTGCTCAAGGCCGCGCCGGACCTGCTCGCCCAGCGCGAGGGCCACACGGAACTCGGGGTCGCCCTGGCCGAGACCGCCGATCTCTCGCCCGCCGTCGTCGTCTGCGAGATGCTCGACGACGAAACTGGCGAGGCCCTCTCGCCCGCCGATGCGCGCGCCTACGCGGACCGACACGGCTTCGCCTACCTCGAGGGGCGCGAGGTTCTCGAGCGAATGGAGTAGCGGCCGGAGTCGTAGAACGCGTACTAGTACCGAAGCAGACGCGATGCAGACGTGCGAACACCCGCCTACAACCGGTCTCTACTGCACCGACGTGCGTATTTTGCACCCGATTCGGTCCGATTTGAAAACAGTAGGACACGTTTATTGCTCTCTATGTGGGCCTTGCTAGCATGGCTGAATCCCGGTTAACACCAGCGATCGATCTGGACGGTATTCCCCCGGACGAGGCCTTCACCATCCTGGGCAACGAGATCCGGTTGGACATCATCCGCGTGCTCTGGCACACCGATGCCGCCCACGAATACGACGACGTCTCCGATACCGCCGAGACGATATCGTTCTCGGCGCTGCGTCGTCGGGTCGACGTCGACGACAACGGGAAATTCAACTATCACCTCTCGCAACTGGCTCCCCACTTCGTTCGGCAAACCGACGACGGGTACCGATTGAGCAGTGCCGGCAAGCAGATTGCCAGAACCGTGATCGCCGTCTCGGGAGCGGAAGAACTCGACTTCTCCGCCGATCTCGAGCAGGACTGTCCGCTGTGTGACGCGCCCATGACGGCGACCTACGAGGACCAGTGGCTTCGGATCAGTTGTACCGACTGTGACGGGATGTTCGGCGACAAAGCGCCACGGGACTCGGTCTTCTTTTCGAACTACCCGGCTGCAGGCCTGACGGATCGGACCCCCGACGAGGCGCTCGCAACCGGATTCTACCGGTGTATGTTGGATATCGCCTCCATGATGCGCGACGTCTGTCGGGAGTGTGCGGGCTCCATCTCGTCGTCGGTTTCGGTCTGTGAGACACACCGGGTTCGGGAGGGGAAACCGTGTCCGCACTGTGGGACGCGATTCCCCGTTTGGGCCGAACAGCGGTGTGATACCTGCGGGTTCGCCAAGAACTTGCCCGTCGAACCGTTCGTCATGAGTCTCACCCCCGTGATTGGATTCCTCGACGGCCAGGGAATCGACGTGCTCGCTCCCTCCTTCGACGAAGTCATTGACTTGCTTCAGACCCGCTTCGAGACGGCCATCACGGAGGATCCGTTCCGCATAACCGTGACGATCGAAGGCGAGGCGACGACACTCACCGTTTCAGTGGACGACAGCATGAACGTCGTCGATCTCGACGAACAGCCGTCGATCTGATATCGGGACCCCGCTGGTTTCCGACCCGGTCGGAGGGAATACGAGCCCACCGGTCGGGTCCGTGAACGGAATTTCACTAGAATCAGCTAGAGAAATGTAATTCTCCTTATGTATAAGTACGATCCCGTCGTAGCCCTAGCTGGTCATGTCAGAACAAGACCTAATCGACTTCGGTATCTGGCGCGAGATGGACGAAGACCTCACCACCGAGGAAGCAAAACAGGAGGCGCTCGCGGCGTCTCAGCGGGCGATCGCAGAACTCAGCGAGGAAGATGTCGAGGTGGAGTGGGTCCGCACCGACGTGCTGGCAGACACGGACGACGACACCGACTGCGCGTACTGTCACTACCGCGCCCCGAGCGAGGAAGCCATCGCGGAGCACTCCGAGCGCGCGGGTCTCCCGGTGACTGAACTCACGCGCCTCGACGACCAATTCGATCGAAACGACCTCGAATAGTCACCAACAATGGCAGAATTGAAAACAATAAGCCTCGACGAACTCGAGCTTGTCGGAGTGACGCAATCGGAATCGGAGATGGACGTGAGCGTGAACTTCCCGTTCACACCGGCGTTCCCGGCGACGACCGGGATGGAACTCGAGGGCGGCCACACCGTCGTCTACTTCGAGATCGAACCCGGGAAGGAACTCGGGACCCACACGGACAGCCCCGAGGAACTCATCATCTGTCTCGACGGCGACGAAGTCGAGGCCTGGGCCGGGGGCGCAACGGGAGTGATCAGTGCCGGCGACCTGGCAGTGATTCCGCCGATGGCTCCCCACGGGTTCCGTAATACCGGTTCCGTGACGGCCCGGTTCCTGGGCGTCTTCTCGGATAGTACCACCGTCTCCGAGTTCGAAGCGGACCTCGAACCGTTCGGGGAACGAACCGTCAAGGCGTAGCGCGTTTCGACCGATCCCAACCGAATCGAGAACTGAGACAATGACATCGAGACAAAAAACGAGAGGGCACATCGACGGCATCGATCGACGACTGTTCCTGAAGACGACGGCTGTACTGGCGGGTGGAACGCTCGTGACCGGAGCAGCCAGCGGATCGCAGCGCGACTCAGCCCCGCCGGAACTCCCGAAGTCGGCGAACCACGACGTCCACTGGGGTGAATCGGATGCGGATGGGGGCGTCCGGACGTACGCGACCACCGACCGGGACGAGCGACTCTCGTCGCTGGGCGTTCACGTCGGTGGCGACGCGCTGATGGCCTTCGACGAGGAGGAGCGCGCAGCACACCTCCACTTCCCGGACGAAACGGACGACGGGGCCGAGATCGACCGCCATCAGTTCACCCACATGGGATTCCACTACAACCCCCAGGGCCATCCACCGCCGGCCATCTACGACGTTCCCCACTTCGATTTCCACTTCTACATGCTGGCCGAAGACGTCGTCGAGGGGATCAGTGGCGGGCCGCTCGAGTCCACGCCGCACCCCTTCGTCGGCCTGGCAGACTACGACGTTCCCGCTGACCAGTTCCCGCAGGGGCACGTGTTCGAGGAGCATCGGCTCATCGTCGAGGGGATGGGGGAACACCTGCTCGACGAGACGGCTCCGGAGTTCCGGGGTGAAGCGTTCACTCACACGAACGTCTACGGCGCGTACGATCCGAGTATCGACCCGGAGCAGCCCGCCGACACCGAGGTAATAGAGCTAGAGGGTGAACGCGTCGAACTCCCAGTCTACGAAGGGGATGGTGACGGAAGGGTCCACTTCGTCGAGCCGATGGTTACGACCGACTTCCTTCGCAACGACCTCGAGGAAGAGACGGTAATCGACATCGCGACGCCGGGAGTGTACTTCGAGGCGGACGACTACCCGACGGCGTACGCGTTGATGCCGGACGGCAACGGCGGCGCGTACGTCTCTCTCCGCGAGTTCGAGGAGTTCTCCGGACCGGACCAGTAGCCCGGCCGCCGGGCTACGCAGGCCGCCGACCATATTTTGCGCAAACGGTGACCTCATCGACTCGAGGGGCCCAGTTCGCCGCTCGGAGATTTCGCCAACGGTCCCGGACCGGCTGTTCGATCGCGTTACTCGACTGGTCGACGGCGTGCTCGAGAACGCGTCCGGATCGCGGTGATCGCCGGCACAGTCGCTGGAGGGGAGCTGTGATCGCCGGCACTCGACTGAGCGGCGTTCGGCGGGCCTCTCCCTCGATCCCCGACGGTTCGCTTCCGAAAACCGCGAACACTTAGTACGGTGGCTTGCAACACTCCCAATCATGGGATTCGACGAGATGGACGTCGACACGATCTGGCTGGACGGTGAGTTCGTCGACTGGGACGACGCGCAGATCCACGTGCTTACACACGGGCTCCACTACGGATCGGGCGTCTTCGAGGGCGCGCGCTGTTACGACACCGACAACGGACCGGCGCTCTTTCGCTGGGAGGAACACCTCGAGCGCCTGTTTCAGTCCACCAAGCCCTACGAGATGGAGATCGATTTCACGAAAGACGAGCTCACCGAGGCGACGAAAGCGCTCATCAAGCGCCAGGAGCTCCCCTCCTGTTATATCCGACCGATCGCCTTCTACGGCTACAACTCGCTGGGCGTCAGTCCCAAGGATTGCCCCACCCGAACGGCCGTCGCCGTCTGGCCGTGGGGGGCCTACCTCGGCGAGGACGCCCTCGAGAACGGCATCGACGTGATGATCTCCTCGTGGCGGAAACACGCCTCAAGCCAGATTCCGACGAACGCGAAGACCACCGGTCTCTACGTCAACAGCATGCTCGCTGGCGAGGAAGCGCGCCGGAACGGCTACGCGGAAGCGATCGTCCTCAACAAGGAGGGAAACGTCGCGGAGGGCCCCGGCGAGAACGTCTTCCTCGTGCGCGACGGCGAACTCTACACACCCGGTCTCTCGGAGTCGATCCTCGACGGTATCACTCGAGACTCCGTCATTCGGATCGCGGAGGATCTGGGGTACACCGTCCACGACAACGTCTCGATTTCGCGCGGCGAACTCAACACGGCCGACGAGTTGTTCTTCACCGGCTCCGCGGCCGAAGTGACGCCCATCCGGAAAGTCGACAACGTCGTCATCGGAAACGGCTCCCGCGGCCCGGTTACCGAGGAAATCCAGCAGAAGTTCTTCGAGATCGTCGAGGAAGGCTCCGCGGAGTACGACGAGTGGTTCGAGTACGTCGACGTGTAAGGAGAGCTAATTCTCGACAGCGAACGCGTCTGATCGATCTCGAGATAGCGACTTCAGAACGAAGTGAATCGGATTCTTCTCCCGGTCTGTCTTCTCCCGGTCTGTACAGATTGCGTGCTGTGGCCGGGAGCGCGCCTCGAGTATTACGAGAGGCGCACGACTCGGGGAAGGGCAGGCCATCAACCGACTCTCACCGCGGGCGAGGCCGAAGGTCGAGCGAGCGGGCCGACGACTGACTTGGAGCGAGAGAAACGAGCGGAAAGGAAGGAGGAGTGCTTTTGATCGACCTTTTGCCGAGCGAACGACCGACGGGAGTGAGCGCAGAGCAAAAGGTCGGTGTTAGTCGTCGTCGGCGCGGTCGGCTTCGCCACGGTCGGTTCCGGCGCGGTCGGTTCCGGCGCGGTCGGATTCGTTCGCTTTCGCGTCGTCGATAACGTCGATGGAGATGCCGGCGTCCATGCCCCGGTGGTTGGCATCGCCGAAGCCGGCGCTCAGGACGCGAGTAAGCGCGTCCTCGACATCTTCATCGAGTTCGGTGATCTCGTCGGATTCGACTTCGACGACGTAGCCGGTCGTGATGTTCGGCGAGGTCGGCAAGAAGAGCACCTCGCGGCCGTCGCCGGTCACCTTTCCGGTCTTGAACGCCGTCATCCGTAGCCCCTCCCAGGTCTCGATCTTGACCGGTTTCTGGAGCGAATCCTGCTCGCCGAAGGCCGTCTCGGCGGCCATCTTCGAGGCGTTGTAGACGACGCGGATCACTGGAACGCGGTTCGCGATGTTGTCGACCAGCCGTTCGACCAGCCCACCGACGGTCGTCCGCATGAGATAGCCAACGGAAAACGTGAGAATGACGAAGACGGTCAGCGCGACGATTACGCGAAGGAACTGCGCGAGTTGCTCGCGCGTCTGGGCGGCCTGATCGCTCGAGCCGGGAATAAGCGGCGTGAGCGCGCCGGAATCGAGAATGAGACCGGGCGTCAGCCCGGCAACGAGTCCGTAGAGCCAGTAGATCGCGTAGAGCGTGACGAGGATGGGACCGAGGACGACGAGCCCGCTCGCGAAATCCCGCTTCCACGAAGCCATGTGCTGGATCTCACACTACTGGCTAATGAGCCCTTCCCTTTGTCGTATCCCCCCGCTGTCAGCGCCGGCGGCAGCGTCGGCCGACGGATCAAATTTCAAGCCGTCGGCCTGCAAAGCAACGCACATGAGTCTCGAGCAGGAGTCCACGGATCAGGAGGCCGATCCGCTGGATCCGTTCCGGCAGTTCTTCGCGCTCGAGCGGGACGTGCTCGTCCTCTCGGTGGCGATGTTCGCGTTCAGTCTCGGCTTCCAGATGACGAGCCGATACATGGCCGAGTACATGTCGGCGCTGGGCGCGTCCGTGTTCGTCGTCGGGCTGTTCGGGACGTTCGGGAACGTTATCAGCGCCGTCTACCCCTATCCGGGCGGGGCGATTTCCGATCGAGTCGGCTCGCGGTACGCCCTGACGGCGTTTGGCCTGTGCTCGACGCTCGGCTTCGGTCTCTGGCTCGGTGCGCCCGCGCTCGCCGGCGTCTCGATCGGCTCCACCTCTCTGGCCATCGTCGCGATCTTCGTCGGATTGGCACTCTCGCAGGCCTGGAAGTCGTTCGGCCTCGGGGCGACGTTCGCCATCGTCAAGCAATCGGTGTCGCCCTCGAAACTGGCCGCCGGCTTCGCGAGCACCGAGACGTTCCGCCGAACCGCCTTCCTCGTCGGCCCGCTGCTCGCCGCCGCGCTCTTCTATCCGTTCGGCTCGAGCGACGGCGAGATCGTGACCGCGTTTCAGCTCATCCTGCTCGTCGCCGTCGTCTTCGGCGTCTTCGGGACCGTCGTCCAGCACGTCCTTTATCGGTCTGCGGACGACGATTTCGGCACGGAGTTCGAGGGAGCGTCACGGCTCATCGCCGACCTCCGGGCGATGCCCGACGAGCTTCGACCCCTGCTCGTGGGCGATACCCTCGTCCGGTTCGCGAACGGGATGGTCTACGTCTTCTTCGTCCTCGTCGTGACGCGGTTTCTCGAGGTCGGTCTCTCCGTTTCCCTGCCGGCCGTCGGCGCGGTCGACCTCTCGCCACAGTCGTACTTCGGGATCCTGCTGGGGATCGAAATGGTGGTCGCCCTGGTGACGATGATTCCGGTCGCGAAGGCAGCCGAACGCGTCGGCCTCAAACCGGTAGTCGCGCTCGGGTTCGCGGTCTATGCTATCTTCCCGATCGTGCTGATCAACGCGCCCGAAGACGCGGCGGTCCTCGCGGCCCTCTTTGCGTTCTCCGGGCTGCGGTTTGCGGGGCTGCCCGCTCATAAGGCGTTGATCGTCGGCCCCGCCGAACGGGGTGTCGGCGGCCGGGTGACCGGCGCGTACTACCTCCTGCGAAACCTGATCGTCATCCCCAGCGCGGCGCTGGGCGGACTGCTGTGGGACGGGTTCTCGAACCCGCTGACCGGTGCCGAAGTGTTCGCCGGCGATCCGACGGTCGCGTTCACCATCGCGACGGGAATCGGGCTCATCGGTACCGCGTACTTCCTAGTGTTTGGCAAGGAGTTCGAGGCCTATCAGTAGTTACGCAGCGTCGAAAAGTACATCAATTTCGCTACCGGGCCTATTCGTTATCTCATCCGTTGCCGGGATCTGCTCGAGCGGTCGACTCGCTCGATAGAGGGACGCTACGTATCACGCCGAACCGGCCAACCGTCTGCGGTGGCGCGCGCTGTGCCGCAGTGAATGTCAATGAACTGTGGCACGAAACTGCGCGAGGGATGAGCGAACGAACGTATGTGAGTGAGCGAATCGGTTGGGGAGGGTGAGGCAATTCCCTGTTGCCACGATAGCAGGGCACTTCTTCGCACGTATCTCCAGCAGACTCCACTGCTCCACTCACACGCCTACGCATCGAACGCTCACTTCGGGTAGCGACAGTTCGTTAGAGGAAAAACCGATAGTAGTACGGACTGACGAACCCCTCGATAATCGCGGCGATCGCCAGCAGGATTCCGATCCCGATCAGCACCCAGAACGCCCGCTCGAGCGCATCCGCGAAAGCCGTCCGGCTCGCGCGACCCCGCCACGTCCGCCACGCGGTGACGCCGACGGACACTCCCAACGCGCCCGCGATCAGAATCGCCGGGATCTCGAGAACACCGTGGGGAACGACGAAGGCGGCGAGTTCCAGCGGAGCGACCTCGAGGCGGGCCATGATCCCGAGGAAGACGCCGTTGAACAGCAGCGACACGATCGCCGGGACCGCGAGCGCGACTCCGGCGTAGGCCGTCGTGAGCGCGACGAACCAGTTGTTGCCGAACAGATTGGCCGCCATCGTCGGCGGGAAGATGCCCTCGAGGCGAGCCGCGATCGACGCGTCAAACGTCCCGACATAGGGTCCGGCGGCGGCCCACCCCATCCAGAATCCGAGAAGACCAAGGCCGAGGACGAACGCGTGCGTCCCGGGCCGCGCCCGGACGAACGACACCATTTCGCGCCAGCCGCGGCGGAGTCCGGCCCGGACCCCGTCCCGAAGGGATCGCGTCCGTGGCTCCGGCGGATTCAATCGGTCCCGATAGCCGCAGTAGACGGCGGACTTGAGTAGATCGAGGGCCGGCATCGCGACCAGCGCGGAGACCAGCGAGCCGACGGTGACGACGTCAACGAGCGAGAACAGTCCGGTGAGCGTCGACAGTCCGACTAGCATCCCGATCGCGATCACGTAGTAAAAGGCCGCCTCCACCGGTTGCGCGCGAATGAACCCCGCGGCGCTCCGCAGCGATCCGAACACGCCCGCATCGTCGACGACGATCGCAACCGGCGCGAAGGCGAACAACGCGCGAACGACGAGCAGGACGACGAACGCGACGAGTACACCGAGCAAGACCACGGGGAGAGCGAGTGCCGCGGACCCCGTCGCAAGCGAGACGATGCCGCCGAACAGCGCTGCTCCAATGCCGATGGCACCGAGTACCGCCACCCAGCACAGCGACTCGAGGAGGAACAGGCCGAGAAACCGAAGCCAGTAGCGGCGAACGCCGTCGATCCCGGCGACGAGACCCCGCTCGCCCCGGAGCCGGCCGTAACAGGCCGCGAGCTGGCCGGCAGCGACGACGGCGGACAGCACTGCGAACAGGACGACGCTCACGACGATCGCCACGAGGGCGAGGGCGACCAGCGACGGCGTCACCAGTTGCTCGAAGATCGGCTCGAGGCCGGTGGCCCACGCGTCGAACGCCTCGGGATCGGCGTCGGGACTCGGCGGCGGATCGAGTTCGACGAGGTGTGTTCGGATCGACTCGAGACGTCCGGACCTCGAGAGGAAGAGATACGCGATGCCGATCGCGAGAAACGGAACGACGCGGACGATCGCGGGAATCGCGACGCCGAGCAGGTACAGGGGCAAGAGATCACCCGGGCGACGACGGAAGACGGCGACGACGGCGGCGACGAAATCTGACAGAGCCATACCCGACAGTTGAACGGCGTATCAGTTAAATGAACGCTCTCGGCGGCCGTGAACTGTAACCGATCGATGCTGCGTCGCAGTAGCTGTCGCGAAGTCGATAGCGATCCTGGCACCTGTCGCGCTGTCGGTGATGATCCGGGCACCTGTCGCGCTGCCGGTGGCGATCCTGGCAACTGACGACTCAGTATTTACATCCCTCGTCGCCGTACGGTCGTGTATGGTCACCACAATCTCGCCAGAACGGCTCGCAGAGTTGCAAGACGAGAACGCCGATTTCGCGCTCGTCGATACCCGTCCCGAAGACAGCTACGAGTCCTGGCACATCGCGGGTGCGCTCCACTTTCCGTTCGGTCCCGAGGAGGAACTGGACGGCCGACTCGAGGACCTCGAGACCGTCGTCGGTGACGCCGACCGCGTCATCACCGTCTGTGCGAAGGGGCTCTCTTCGGGCAACCTTGCGACGCGCCTCGAGTCGGCGACCGACGAGTACGAGGTGGCGGCCGTCGACGGCGGGATGAAGGGCTGGAGCGGGGTCTACAACCGAGTTGAGATCGATGCCGGTGACGGGCTGACGATCGTCCAGATTCAGCGACGCGCGAAAGGCTGTCTGGGCTACGTCGTCGGCTGTGCGGAGACGGGCGAGGCCGTCGTCGTCGATCCGACCGCGGACACCGACGAGTACGCGGCCGCGGCCGAGGAGGCCGGTCTGACCGTTACCGGCGTGATCGACACGCACGTGCACGCCGACCACATTTCCGGTGGTCGCGATCTGGCGAACGATCTCGAGGTGCCGTACTACCTCAGCGAGCGCGCGAGCGAGCGCGACGTCGAACGGGAGTACACGCCGCTCGAGCGCAACGAGGTACTCTCGGTCGGCGAGCGCGAGGTCAAGGCTGTCTCCGCGCCGGGACACACCAGCGAGATGATCAACCTGCTTGTGGACGACGCGGCGCTGCTGACCGCTGACACGCTCCACGTCGATTCGACGGGGCGGACGGAACTCGAGTTCAGCGAGGACGAAGGGGAGAGAGGGGCTCGAATGCTCTACGAGACGCTTCACCGGACGATTCTGGCCGAACCCGAAAGCGTCGTTGTTCTTCCGGGACACGTGACGGTCACCGCCGACGGCGAGTTCGAACACGGTGCACCCGGCGAGCCGATCCGGACGATGATCCGCGAGGCTCGGACGGAGATCGACCTGCTCGGACTCGAGGAGGACGAGTTCGTCGAGCGCATGGCCGACGCCGGCGAGACGCCCTCGAACTACGAGGTGATCATCGACTACAACCGCGGCGTCCGCGAACTGCCGCCCGAGGAACGCGTCGAACTCGAGTTGGGTCCGAACAACTGTTCGGCGTGAGTCGAGCGAGTTCCGCGCGACCCGCTGGCTGAACGTCGCGTCAGCCTACCGCTTCGCGCCGGCGACGCCGCTGCCGATCGCCGCGCCGCAGTCGTTGCACGCGACGAGATAGAATCGCTTCGACGCCGCAAAGAAGCCGGTCGTGGCGTCCATTTCGACGAACTCGACGTCGGTCTTCTCCGAGAGGGTCGCGTCGCATTCGGGGCAGTGGACCATACGCGCAGTTATGATAGCGGTACTATATGTCTTGTCCTCACACTGCGCCGCCTCCGGCCCCACCGGCTTTCGCGCCGGCGACGCCGCTGCCGATCGTCGCACCACAGGCGGCACAGGACGCCGTATAGAAGCGCTTGGACGCCGTGAGAAACCCCATCTCCGCGTCGGTTTCTGTGAAGTCGATGTCGGCGGCCTCGGCGAGGGTCGTTCCGCAGTCAGGGCAGTGGACCATAGCGATCGAATGTGGTGCCTGCCTGAAATTTGTTGCCCACGTTCCACACCGGCGACTCGACCACCGCGAACTCGATCACCGCGAGTACGTCTCGAGGCGGCGGATCTCTCCCGCGGACAGGTCGAAGAAGTCAGCGAACTCGAACAACGTCGCTCCGTCATCGATCACGCGACCGCGAACCGCGACCCGGTCGGCCTCAGCGATCACCGACTCGAGGTCGTGGTCCGTGTCCGGATTCGGTCGCTTCCCGCGCATGAATTTGATGAACTCGTCGCGGTCCTCGAACGTCCGGTCGGGCCGGTGCTGGACGAACTCGGGCGAGAGGAGCGCCTCGAGCGTCTCGTAATCGTGCTCATCGAGCGTGTCGTAGTATCGACGGACGAGAGCGGCCGAATCCATACCCGACGTTTCGGTGCGACCGACAAAAGTGTGCGACTCTATGGGCGGCTGAGCCGAGGCGAACGTGTGACGTGACCACCGGACCCCCGTCGCTGTCGCTCGGGACTTTCGTGGCAATGGAGGGTGTCATAGAACTCTTCTCACATCGTGATGATCGTGCTTCCCGGATCGTCTCGGTGTTCGTAGTTTGTGATAGCGACGACGAGGCGAAAGCACAGGGCAAGAAGATGCTCCGTAAGGCAGGGTTATCACGCTATGGGACGGATCTGTGTCACCTTATTCTCGTCTATTAAGATATTCTTCGAGATTATTGATGATTTCTTCGTCATCAAACCGGAGATCGTTTCGATCGAATCGAATACTCGGTAAAAGACCGGATCGATGTAATATTACATGATTCTCCAACACTGTAACGTATTTTATCTGTGACATTGGTATAAATTGGCACCAGGTTACCAATTTTCCACTTCCACTCCGACGAAGCTCTAACCCAGCCGGAGTAAGCTTATAGGCTCTATCAGACAGCACTGTGTTTGTTGTACTAGATACTGTGACGACGACAACGAGAGCAGTTAACACAGTCAGATGTGGAGGAAGCCAAAATGAAAGTAGCCCAACTAGGACCAATCCAGTGACCATGGTGAATACCTGCACCTTTATTCTGTGACCCCGCGGCCACCTGGAAGTCCATTCTATTAGGACATTCTCGGATTCGATAGCGGAAGACGCAACCCGATTACGAGCCGCTCGTATGGCGATCTCACCTGCCACAGCTGCGACAATCCCGAGTAGGAACCCAGTCGCACCGACGAGACTTGACACGGGGATGGAAGCCGGGTCGATGAGATAGACAGCGACCACCTCGAGGACACTAAAATGGTAAGCGATCATTGGAACGAGTCCGAGAAGCGGGAAGAGCCAGGCTACCCAACCTGAGTTCAGCCAAGAGGCTATTTGTCCGTTGTCGGTTGTTAGGAATGCTGTCCCGGAACCGATAGTAATACCGATCGTTCCTAGAACGGTGAATGCAAGCACTTTGCTGCGCCAGCCCAAATACTCCACAGTGAACAGAGTAAGCGTCGGCGCAATCAGCGCGGCTACGTAGCTGCCGACGAGCACGCCGAATCGAGGACCCAATCCATCCGGTGAAACTACCGATTTTTCGGTATTATATTTCATATTTGATTTTGATGTGGGGCGTATAAAGTATTTAGGTACGCTGAAAAACTGAGTATTGACCTCAGCGTGAAGGAGGGAGTTGAAGCGGTTCTGACGAGTGCTGTTACTGAAGACTCGCCGGCCTGGTCGCGGACTGGCCGTCAGCCCGCGACCGGAGCGTACGCGTCGGGACGACGACACTTTCGTCTCGATCTTCCACCGCCGCGCTACCTCTGCTTCTAGTTCGTGGCGAATCCAGCCACAGAACGTCTGGAATGTGAACTGTTCGGGCAGGTCGCGCCCACCCTTTCGCGGTCGGACGACGGCTGTAAACGGATGCTGAACACATCCAGACGCAGACTTTCTCATGATCAACTCGTCGATACGATTCAGCTGATTACGTCGGTTGGGAAGTACCAGTCTTAGCAGTCACAATGCTGTGAAGATACGGTTTCTGAATCAGTCCCGATTTTAATTCCACATCCTTCATTAGTCAAACCGATATAGATCGTAGTCACCGTCGCGAGGACAGCCGCTATTGCCATCACAATCGGCGCCAATGCAGTTGCTCCAAAATAGGCGGCGATCGCAGTAGCGATAGTGAAGGTGCCGGCAGATAATGCGCTTCCCCATTGAATCTCATCGACAGCGTCGTCATCAAGATAGCCCACGTCGCCGTCAATCTCTGATTTCCCATTACAGTGGCTTTGGATCTGGACCCCGCCTTTGCGATTGTTGTCACTCTTGAAAAATTTACTACGTCCTTTTTCGGTTAGATCAACGTCAAGTTCGCCGGCACTCTTTTTTATTTTCCAGTATCCTTTTTCTACACCCTTATTCATTTGTTTAACAATTTTTTGGGCAGTGAATGCGAGCGATTTCCCGTTAGCAGAGATCTCAACTTTTTCCTTCCCAGATGTCCGACGTTTCGCTTTTTCCTTCCCGAGTGCGTTCACCTGACCTTTCACTTTTGCCTTACCATTGGCGACCGTGATCGAATCTGTGAGTTTTTCGAACTTGTTGGCTTTCTGATTGCCAATCGCCTTCTTGTCCTTTGCCGCAGCGGCGGAGCCAGCCATGAGACTGCCACCAATAAGACCGCTAGCTGATTTGAGAACACTACGCCTGTTGATTTCATTATAGCCTTCATTCATGACTTCATCAACATTTTAGTCCTTACTGTATATAAAATTTATCTTTATGCCACTGGACCGTATCATGGAAAGCCTCCCGTGGGAGGCCGCAGGGTTTGGAAACGGTGTCTAGCAGTACCAACGCTCTGCAAGACGTAGCTTCGGTAGACGACTTCTTGGATACGGCGGCTACCGAACAGAACCGCTGTTTGATCATCTTGCGTTCGAGTTTCTGCTGGAGTACGACGTGTTCGCCCCCGGTAGGCGGGGGCGAACACGAGTGCATCAGCCACCAGATCTCTTTCGTGGCTTTCTGCACTGCTACTACGAGGATGTCTACGGTACGCGCCCAGTTACACGAGAACTTCAGAACGGCCTTGGCGGGTTACTGCGGACTCGACAAACCGCCATCTATAGACAGGATTGATCGCTTTCTCACCGACCTCGAACACATTGTTGACGATGTCTTCGGCAGGCTCGTCAAGCAGGCCGCTGTCCGCGGCCTGCTCGACTCAACAGACTCTATCGATTCAACCCACGTCGAAGCGATCCAGTACAACGACGCTGCATCGTGGAACTACGACCCAACAGCCGAGGAGTACTACTACTACTACGGCTTCGGTTGTACAATCGTCTCAACCGGTTCAAAGATCCCAATTGCAGCGGAATTCACCCAATCCAAGCAAGCATCTCAAGAGACGGCGATGCGCGTCACGCGTGACACCTCCTGACAGAGAGGTGGCGTTCCGACGGGGGCTGGCCTGACAAGGCGCGGAAAACGCTACCCGGACAGTCAGCGGTACTGACTCGCGTTCCGGGGTTCTTTTCTCTCGGCCGGCCGTATCGCCTCGCGTGGAGTGTCACGTCTACTACGAGGGCGACGACGACCCCGAGAAGTGTACCGCGCGTCGCCTCGAGAAGTTCGATAAAGCGACCCTCTATCGGTCGATGGGGCAGGTGCCCTACGGGGTCGTCCTCAACCCCCACGCCGAGCAGGCGCTCTCGCCCGCCGACCTCGAGGAGGGGCTGGGGACGCTGGTTGCCCTCGATTGCTCGTGGGAATCCGCCGAGGCGGCGTCGTTCGAGATGCGCGGCGTCCACCGGGCGCTCCCGTTCCTCGTCGCCGCGAATCCGATCAACTACGGTCGACCGTTCCGGCTGACCACCGTCGAAGCGCTCGCCGGCGCGTGTTGCATCTTCGACGAGTGGGAGCGCGCCGAGGACCTGCTCGAACCGTTCCGCTGGGGCGAGACCTTTCTGACGCTCAACGAGGAACCGCTGCGGCGCTACAGCGAATGTACGGACTCGAGCGAGGTCGTCGCGGTGCAGGAGGATTATCTGGCCGACGAGGAGTGACGGAGTACGGCATGCGGATCGACGGTGGCGACTGACTCCCATCCTCAGTTCCCAGCGGACAGCGTATCGCCACCCGTCTGCGACCGTTTGTGAGAGTCGAACCGCGCCAGTCGGACCACAGCGATTAAATGCACCACGGGCGAAGGCCGGGTATGGCCAGTTTCGATGCCGCTGAGAAACGGACGCTCGAGAAGATGATCTGCATGCGCTGTAACGCTCGCAACTCCAAGCGAGCCAACCGGTGCCGGAAGTGCGGCTACAAGAAGCTTCGTCCCAAGGCGAAGGAAGCCCGCGCCGCATAATCGACCGCGACGGATCTCCAATATCGATCCGTTTTCTTCCGCTCCCTGTCTTCCAGTTACGACGCCGTCCGAACCGCGGACGGTCGAAACGGCTGCTATTCGTCGGGATACTTCGGTTCTCGCTTTTCGGCTCGCTCGAGCGCCGTCGTCACCACGTCGCGCACGTCGCCGTGGAAGACGCCGCCGTGGCCCGCATACATGTGCTCGACGCCGGCAGACTGACTACTATCGGGCATACGCTCGAGCAGGTCTTGAATGCTCTCGATGAGTCGCTCGCGGGACTGGCCGGCCATGTCGGTGCGGCCGAAGCTCCCGTACTCGAACGCGCCGTCGTCGTGGACGACCACGTCGCCGGAGAACAGCGACGAGTCGGAGACAAACGAGACGTGATCGTCGGCGTGTCCCGGCGTGTAGACGACATCGAAGTCCTCGTCGCCGATCCGGACCGTATCGCCGTCGTCGATTTCGTGCGTCCGCGTCGGGTGATCGTCGTACGCGTACACCTCGGGATCGAACGCATCACAGACTGTTTCGAGCTGGGCAACGTGATCGCCGTGCTGGTGGGTCATGACGACGGCCTCGAGGTCGTCGGTGTGCTCGCGGATCTCGTCGACGACGCCATCCATCGCACCGGCGTCGACCAGCGTCGTCCGATCGCCGACGACCAGATAGGCGTTGCACGTGAACGTCTCCGCGTCCTCGGTGACGTGGTGTACCTCCATATAGGGACACTTGCGGGCCGACGGCAAAAACGGTGCCCTCGATACCCGCTCTGCAATCAGCCAGCAGTGGCAATCCGCTCCCTCACTCTCCTCCTCACTCTCCTCTTTACTCTCCCCCTCAGACTTGATTCTATTCTTATACGCAACGTGCCTTCCATTGGTTTTGGCCGGTCTCCGGTGCGTATCAGCCACTTTAAAACACCTACTAAACCGTAACCATTGACTTTTTTAATCGGACTCTCGTAGGTGGCACCGTATGGGATTCGGGAGCTACGACGAATCCGAACAGCAGGACGTCGACGCTGATTTTGATGACGAGGACGCAGTGACATCGGAAGAGAACAGCCACGACGGAACGATCGAATTCGAGAACGGCGCGTCCAGCGACGAGTTGCTCGACCGACTCAAAGCGATCAAAGACGACGGCGACGGCGACGACGGTACCGACGGCTGATGAAGTCCGGGGTACGGGCGCTGGGCATCGCCGAATCGTACCGCGACGATCGGACCGACGGCCGACCCCGAAGTACGCTCGCCGGCGCCGTCGTTCGCGCCGATCGCGTATTCGACGGGCTCGCGTACGGCTCCTGTCGCGTCGGCGGTACCGACGCGACCGACGCCGTCATCGACCTGATCGACGACCTCGAGCGGCCCGATGTCCGGTACGTCCTGCTCGGCGCCATCGCCCCCGCCTGGTACAACGTTCTCGATCTTTCGACGATACACCGCGCAGTCGAGCGGCCGGTACTCGCCGTCACGTTCGAAGCGAGCGGCGGCCTCGAGGCCGGTCTCCGGGACGCGTTTTCGGGTGACGAACTCGAGGCGCGCCTCGAGAGCTACCGGGCGGTACCGGAGCGACGCGAACTGTCGGTCAACGGCGAGACCGTCTACGTGAGGTGCGTGGGTCTCGAGCCCGCTGACGCCGACGAAGTCGTTCGGGCGTTCACGCCCGCAGGCGGCCGTCCGGAGCCGATTCGGGTCGCGAGGGAGGCGGCTCGAGCGGCTGATTCGTACGCTCGATCCGTGTAGCAGTCCCTGCCCCGAAACGAGCCCTATCGGAGAGCATGTGGTCGCCGTTTTCCACCATTGCTGTCGGTTTCGCAGCACCGAATTTCGAATTTCGCACCATTCCTATAAAAATGTTTTTCTTCTTCTAGTTCGAATTAAGGTGGTGATGGATACTAGTACAGTTATCCGGTACATCGGTGTATTTCTCTTCGTCTATCTGGGAGCCGCAGTTTGGGTCGTCATTTTCTCCGGCGGAGAGGACTGGGTTGGGATAGTTTTCGATCCTGCGTATGTGTTGATCGTACTTGTCGCGGTAGGGATAGCTGGAGCAGGATACTGGGCCGGTGAGAAAATGGGACTCGGGGAGTGAACGGCGGAATCGAACCGGCCGCGTTCGTCCACTCGTTGGATGATACGGGCTACAGGTACGGTTGATAGTTGTTCATGCCCCATCAACAGTTTCCTGACACAGAGCTTAAGCGACATTCGGAAGGTGCGATAGCGGCTCCAAAAATCGATGCTTTGGTCTATTCACCTCCTCCGAACGGCATTCAAAGGAGAAAGACGTAGTAGGTGGCCGTTCGAGCCACGACCATGGGAGAGATGGAAGATCTCTGCGTGACGGACTGTACGCGCTGTCCGGCGCTCGTCGACTCTCGCAGCCGGATCGTCAACGGTGCCGGACCCGAGGATGCAGACCTGCTGTTCGTCGGCGAAGGGCCTGGTGCCAAGGAAGACGAGCAGGGCGAACCGTTCGTGGGTCGCAGCGGTACCGTCCTGGACGACGGGCTCCGAACCGTCGGCCTCGCACGCAGTGATATCCGTATCACCAACTGCGTGCGCTGTCGCCCGCCGGAGAACCGCGATCCGAAGAAAGACGAACTCGCGAACTGTCGGGGCTACCTCGAGCGGGAGATCGATCGCCTCGATCCCGAGGTGATCGTCACGCTCGGGAAGGTTCCAAGCGAACACCTCCTCGAGCGCTCGGTCGCGGTGACCAAGGAGGCGGGCGATCTCGAGGAGATCCGGATCGACGGGACGCCCCGCCGATTGCTGATCTGCGTGCATCCGGCGGCGACCCTGTACGACCGCAGCCAAGAGGAAACGTTCGAGAACGCCCTCGAGCGGGCGGCGGATCTCGCGGGCGTCGCCGACAGCGAGGGCGGGCAATCGCGACTCGACGGCTTCTGAGGCGGGTGTTGCTCACCGGAGATAGCGAAGCGTCCGGTGAAAATTGACTGGAAGGGGAATACATTTTACCGCGCCGCACCGATTGCCGGTATGAGCACCGTTTCGTCTCCACAGGAGCAGTCCCTCGCCTCCGTCGTCATCGTCGACTACGGACTGGGCAACCTCCGCAGCGTCACTCGCGGCCTCGAGCGCGCGGGTGCCGACGTCGAAATCACCGACGATCCCGCGGCGTTCGCGGCGGCCGACGGCGTCGTCCTGCCCGGTGTCGGCGCGTTCCGCGAGGGCGTCGAGAACGCCGACCCGCTCCGCGAGGACCTCCTCGAGGTGGCCGACAGCGGCACCCCCCTCTTCGGTATCTGTCTCGGCATGCAGATGCTCCTCACGACGAGCGAGGAGGGCGAAACCGACGGCGAGTCGGCCGTCCAGGGGCTGGATCTGATCCCCGGAACCAACGTCCGATTCGCCGAGGGCCAGAAGGTTCCGCACATGGGCTGGAACGAACTCGAGGTCCAGCGGGATCACCCCCTCGTAGCGGGCGTGGACGGAAACTACGCCTACTTCGTCCACTCCTACTACGCGGCCCCGGACGATGAGCACGCGACGGTCGCGACGACGGACTACGAACTCGAGTTCCCCTCGATCGTGGCCAACGAGGCGGGGAACGTCTTCGGCACGCAGTTCCACCCCGAGAAGAGCGGCGAGACGGGGCTGCAGATCTTGCGGAACTTCGTTGAAATCTGCGCCGAAGCGTGATTTTGACCGTAAACGACCACCGGGAGTGAGCGGCCCTTTTTGGTCCAGATTTTTGCGCGAGTGGTGAGTGAGCAGCGCGAACGAACCCGAGCGGAAAAAGGCGGGTGGTGAGACGGGAGTACAGATTCCGCGGAGTTTCATCGGAAACTGCACAGCAGAGTGGATTACTGGAGTCGGTCAGAGACGTGACTGCGCTCACCGGGTCGAGAGGACTAAATCGAGCCAAGTGACGGAGTCGAGCCAAGTGACGGAGTCGAGCCAAGTGACGGAGAGACACACCCCGCGGTGCCGCTGTAAGTTCCCGAGATAATGGCTGAGCTGCGGTATTTCGCTCGAGGTGGATAAATATTCACTTCATCTGTTACGTCGTCCAAATTGGGAGACGGTGCTGTTAAATACTACTGGTGTGTCACCATCCACTGAGTGTTTTGAACGCAAGTACGTTCGGTCGGTTTCGAACGCAGAATCGTCACTCGAGTCGATTCAGTCCAGTATCGTCAGTCACCGAATCGCTCTCCTGATCCCCTCTTTCGCTCGACCTGCAGGCTCGAACCATCGTTTCTGGTACGCCCCCACCGTCGCGTCGTTACAGCGGCACCGCGGGGTGTGTGACTCCGAATACAGCGGCACCGAGGGGTGGTGGACAGCTGGGTCAGCCCATCTATAACCCGTTCCGTCGATATACAGCAGAAATTCGGTACGCAACTGCAGGTGAACCCGGCGAACCGACTCTCGAGAAGAAGGGGCTCGAGTACGAGACAGCGAAATCGGACAGTCACGGACGGGCAATACAGCGGAAATACGGAGTTCTATTCCGGACATACAGCGGCATTGGGGGGTAAGAATCCCCAGCTTTAACCCCTCTAAAGCATATTTAGACGACATACAGCGGCACCACGGTTCGAATGGATTAAGTAGTCTCCGTCGAATCGTTCGGCCAACTGAATGTCCGACTCGATGGATTACTTCGGCAGCGAAAATGAGGTCTTCCGGAACAAGGAACTCCTGCAGGTCTCACACCTCCCTGACGGCGACCGGATTATCGGCCGCGATGACGAACTGACGAATCTCGCGAACGCAATCAAACCGGCCACGCGCGGGAACACGCCAAACAACGTTCTCGTCTACGGAAAGACGGGCACCGGGAAATCCCTCTGTTCGAAGTTCATCACGAATCACGCCGTCGAGCGTGCGAAGGACAACGACGTGTCGATCGGCGTCGCCTACGTCGATTGTCTCCAGGAATCGACGGAAACACAGGCCGTGCAATCGGCCGGTCATCAGCTCAACGAGCAGACGGAAACGGAGATCTCGATCCCCCATTCGGGGTTGAGTACGGCCGAGTATTACCGTCGCCTCTGGCGCATTGTCGACACTCGGTACGACGTTGCGCTAATTATCCTGGACGAAGTGGACAAGATCGAAGACGACGAAATCCTGATGCAGCTCTCGCGGGCGGTCGAATCGGGAAAGCTCACCGAGAGCACGATCGGCGTCATCGGAATCTCGAATAAAGTTCGGTACAAGGACTCGCTGGACGAGCGGATCAAATCGAGCCTCTGTGAACGGGAGTACGTCTTCTCTCCGTACGACGCGACCCAGATCCGAGAGATTCTCCGGTCGCGCTCCGACGCGTTCCACGAGAGCGTGCTCGAGGACGGCGTCGTCCCTCGCGTCGCCGCGCTCGCAGCCCGCGAACACGGCGACGCGCGGAAGGCGATCGATATCCTCCGATTCGCCGGCGAGATCGCCGAGGAGAACGACCACGATTCCGTCACGGAGGACTGCGTCGATCACGCTCACGAGCGCGAGGAAACCAGTCGCCTGGCCGAACTGATTTCCAAGAGCCCGAGTCACGCGAAACTGGTTCTCGAGGCGATGGCGCTGCTCACCCAGCAAAAAGAGGGGGACGATGCACCAATAACGACGAACGAAGCGTACGACCTGTACAAGCGATTGTGCGACCGCGATCAGTCCGAGCATCTGAAGCTCCGGCGCGTCCGAGACATCCTTTCGGAACTCGAGTTCCTCTCGATCATCGATCAGGAGCGCAAGTGGGCCGGCAGAGGCAAAGGAAACTACATGGAGAATCGGCTGATCGACGATGCGAAAGTCATCATCGCCGCTTGCAATGAATCCGAATGACGGAAATCGATCGACCGACAGGTAATTCGAACCCGAAACGACGGCAATAACAGTTACGCACAGCGGCAATCGGCTACAGCAGTTCGCGGACCTCCGAGTACCACATATCGTGGTAGTCGACGTGGCCGACTCGACGAGCGATCGCGACGGCCAGCGAGTGCCAGCACTTCTCGGTTGGATCGTCCGCGTCGAGGTTGTACTCGCTGTCCTTGCAGGTACAGCCGCCGTCTTCGACGATGTACTCGTCGTCGTAGCCGACGACGATCGTGAAATCGCGGTAGGCCTTCACACGGTTTTCGCCGACCGCCTCGATGGCGCGAACCCCGCGGTCGCCGTGGACCTGCGAGATGTCGCCGACGATTGCGGGCGTGAGTTCGCCGGCTTCCTCGAGGGCGGCCTGCCATCGCTCGACGGGGTTGGCCTCCGACACGACCGGAACTGTGTCCCCAACTGTAAAATCGGTTTGGTTGTTGTACCGCGACGGCGGACCGATCGGATCTACCTCGACTTCCGCACCGCTCGAGCCGCACGAGACCACACCGCTTTTCGCCCGCTACCGACGAGACGTGGTATGCGCGTCACTGAGGGCGGGGTCGAACTCGAGGTCCCCGGGGAGCAGACCGAGGGCATCGAGGAAGCGGTCTTCTACAATCCGCGACAGGAACTGAACCGGGATCTGACGATCGCGACGCTGCGAGCCTATCGCGAGCGCGAGGATCGTGCCACCTCGTATCTGGACGCGATGACCGCGAGCGGCGTCCGCGGCGTCAGGGCCGCCGCCGACGGCTGGGAGGTTACCTGCTGTGACGTCGACGAGGAGGCGGTCGCCCTCGCACGGGAGAACCTCGAGCGAAACGACTGCGACGAGGGGGCGCGGGTCGAACACCGTAATGTCTCCGCCCTCATGCACGAGGAGCCGTTCGACGTGATCGATCTCGACCCCTACGGGACGCCGATGCCGTTCGCCGACGCGGCCTTCGCGAACTGTCGGGACCTCGTCTGCGTCACTGCGACGGACACCGCGCCGCTGTGCGGGGCTCACTTCAACAGCGGCGTGCGCTCCTATTCTGCGATCCCCCGGAACACGGACTACCATGCGGAGATGGGCGTTCGGATTCTTATCTCTGCGCTCACCCGCAGCGCCGCGCGCGTCGACGTCGGTATCGAGCCGCTCCTGACCCACGCGACCAGTCACTACGTTCGGACCTACCTCGAGCTCGAGCACAAGCCCACTGCGGCCGACGCCGCGATCGACGAGTTAGGCCACCTCTACCACTGCGAAGACTGTCTCTACCGGGAGAGCGATTCCGGGCTGATCGCCGATCCGCTCGAGACGTGCCCCCATTGTGGCGGGAATCGAATGCTCACCGCCGGTCCCGTCTGGCTCGGCCCCGTCCGGAATCCCACGTTCGTCGCCGCGGTCCGCGACGAAATCCCATACACGTTCGATACCGCACCCAAGGCTCGAGAGCTCTGCGACGCGCTCTCGGCCGAACTAGACGAGCCGACACACTACGACCAGCACAAGCTCTGTCGGAACTGGGGGCTGCCCGCGAACGCGATGGATGAGTTCCTGACCGACCTGCGCGAGGCGGGGTATGCGGCCTCGAGAGCCCACTATGGGGGAACGACATTCAAGACGGACGCCAGCGTGGGCGAGATCCGCGTGGCGACCGAGGGGAACCTCGACTGACCGCGCTTCGACGAACCGGATCGACAAACGGTTCGACTGACCGCATCGAGAGGCCCCGTTACTCCACGTCCGCGTACAGGCGAACGAGCCCGCATTCCGGACAGCAGACGCCCTGCAGTTTCGTCGTGTTCTGCAGGCCGATCTTGCCCAGTAGTCCGTCGCGTTTCCCAGTCGCGATGGACAGGCTCATACCCTCGGTATCGCGAACGGAAACCGATTCCATCGGTACCCCGCAGTCGGGGCAGCGTCGTTGCTCCATACGATCGAGTTTTCCCACTGACAGAAAAATAAGGCGGGTTCGACTCGCGCGACGGCACGACCACGAGACGATACCGCCGACGGACCCCACCAGCGTCGGGCGCGAACGGGGTCCCGACAGTTGAACTCGATCTGAATTGCGTTGGCTAATCGACTTCTACGGCCGCAAACGGGACCGTACGAGCATCTCCAGAGAGAACCGAGCGCCGACATCGCACCTGACTCGAGGAGCGGACGCTGTTGCACCATCGTAACGAACCGTTGCAACGCCGTGCCGTGCGATTACATATTGTAGCCCACGCCGAAGGGCCACGCGTGATCGATCACAGACGAGGACTCGAGGTGACGGGCGAAGCCGTTCGGCTCGCCAGGGACGAACAGTTGACGCTGCTCGCAGCGGGTGTCGCGTTCTACGGCTTCATCTCGCTCGTCCCGCTCATGCTGCTCGCGCTGGGGATCGCGGCATCGATCGGCGGCGAGGCGCTCGCAGCGCGGCTCACGGCGGCGGCGAGCGACGTACTCACGGCGGACGCTCAGGAGCTGCTCGCCGAGACGCTCGTGGATGACACCGGCCGCCAGGGAGCGACCATCGTCGGCATCCTCGGTCTGCTCTGGGGCTCGAGCCGGGTCCTCCGCGGTCTCGATCGGGCCTTCTCACAGGTGTACGGCACTGCGGGGGAGAAATCGCTGCTCGACACCGTCTGGGATGCGACGATCGTCTCCGTCGGCATCTCGCTGGGTCTCATCGTCGTCGGCGCGCTCGAGCTGGTGATCCGGTTCGTGACCGGATTCGGACTCTCGATCGTCGGACAGCTGTTCGTCGTTCTCGGGCTGACCGCAACGTTCCTGCCGCTGTACGTCATCTTTCCGGACGCGAACGTCGGCCTTCGCGAGGCCGCACCGGGAACGATCGTCGCCGCGGTCGGCTGGTTCGCACTGAGCCGCACGTTCTCGCTGTACACCGGTCTGGCGACCGGATACGCGGTCTACGGCGCGCTCGGTGCCGTGTTCCTCGTCCTCGTCTGGCTCTACATCGGCTCGATCATCCTCGTCTTCGGTGCGGTCCTCAACGCAGTCCTCGCCAACCGTGAAGTGGATCGGCAGCTACAAAGTCCCGGACATCGACAGATTCCGACAGAAGCGATGACCGACGACGCCACGGGTGCCGACGAGGGGGCCACGGAGGACCGGGCCAGTGACCGCGCCAGCGCGAGGGCGAGTCGAACGAGCGCTCGGACGCGCGACCGCGCGGACGACCCCGAGGTACTGCGCGAAGAGATCGAGCGGCTGCACGATCGCGTCGACGCCTTCGAGGACGACGTCGAGAGCCGAACCGTCAGGAAAGAATCTCTCGAGAGCGAGCTCAAACGCTACGTTCGACGGCGAGTACGACGCGGCCACGCGACCGATTGGGGGCCGTACCTCGTCTTGCTGTACGGAACCGCGATGTCGATCGCGGCGTTTTATTTCCTGGCGGGCGGCTGGTCGATCCTCGCGATGTTCGTCGTCTGGACCTCGACGCTCGGGCTGTACGTGCTGATGGTGCTGTTCGGGTTCGGAATCTCTCTGCTCGGACTCCCCGGCCGGCTGCGCAACGCGATCGGCGATCGGCGTTCGTGAACCGCCGCGGCGACCGACTCTCGAGCGCACGCGCCCGACGACGACGATCACCCCCGTCCTGTCTTACTGTTTCGTGGGGACGGTCTGCTGAACGAACCGTCGAACCCGATCCGTGTACGTCGCCGGTCGGTGGAGGTTACAGATGTGGCCGGCATCCGCGAGTACTTCCACGCGGCCGTCCCGCGCAGCCCCGGCGTGGGCCCGCTCGCCGCGGCGCATCAGCTTGTCGTTCTCGCCGTTGAGGACGAGCGTCGAGCCGGGGTACGTCGAGAGTTTCGCCCGGAAATCCTCGCCCGCGATGTCCGGCCCCGCGTCGCCGAACTGCTTCGGATAGAAGCCGGCGCCGATGATCTCTCGCTCGATATCCGGCGCCAGCTCCCGATTCCGTACCCAGCGCGTCGCGAGTTTCTCGACAGCACGCTTTCCGACATCGGGTTTCGTCAGAAGCCGCGCCAGTCCCCCGGTCAGCCGCGTGCCGAGTTCCATCGAATTCACCGGGTTCACGCTGCTCCCCGACAACACCAGCGCGTTGACCTCGTCGGGATGGCGATATGCGTACTCCGTGGCGGCATAGCCCCCGAGCGAGAGCCCGACGAGGACGGCCGACCCGTCGGCGTGCGTCTCGAGGGTGTCCTCGAGGACGTCGATCGCCGGCTCCATCCGGAACGGCTTGCCGGCGCGAGTGCCGTGGCCCGGTAAATCGGGGGCGACGGTGTGAAACTCCCCGGAGAGGTCGCGCGTTTGAGGCAGCCACATTTTCCGCGTGAACATCGCGCCGTGTACGAACACGATCGACTGTGCGTCCGACGGGCCGTTGATGTCGACACCCTCGGAGCCGCCGCTTTCGTCTGTCCAGGCCATAGCCCACGTAGCAGCACGAGGGGCTTAGTAGGCAACCCGGCGAAACACGGCAACGGGTTCTCCAGTCGCAGTTGCGCGCGATTCCGCCGTCGCAATCAGACGATGTCACTCGTCCCCGCGGTCGTCGGCGTCGGCTATGTCGTCGGCGACCTCTGTCTCGTCGGTCCCGCTCATTCCGCCGACCGGCTCCGTCTCGTCGGTCCCGCTCATTCCGCCGACCGGCTCCGTCCTCGACGTTCGGTCCGACGGCTCACTGCGCTCTGACTGTTTATCGGGCCTCGAATCGTCCCGTATCGGGAGGGAACCCTCGAGCCGAACGGTGTCCACGGTGATCTCACGAAGTGAATCCCCTGCCGGCGTGTTCAGCCGTTGTCGTTCGACCGTCTCCGGTGATCGGGGTCAGTCCTCGCGCTCGAGTTGATCGCCGCCGAACTCGTCGTCGCTCTGGATCCGGGAGGCCTGCGGGCCGTCCTGATCCTGGTACTTGGAGCCGCGTTCGCTACCGTAGGGCCGCTCCGCGGGCGTCTTGAGTTCGGTGAAAGTGAGCTGGGAAATGCGCATCCCCGGGGTGAGCGCGACCGGTGCTGATCCGAGGTTTGACAGTTCGAGGGTGATCTGGCCCCGGTACCCGGGGTCGCACAAACCCGCAGTGGCGTGCACGACGACGGCGAGGCGGCCCAGCGAGGAGCGCCCCTCCACGTGCGCGATCAGGTCGTCCGGGATCTCGACGCGCTCGTGGGTCGTCCCCAGCACGAAGTCGCCGGGGTGCAGGATGAAGTCGTCGCCGTCCTCGACGAGCGTTTCGGTGACGTAGTCGTCGACTTCGTCCTCGGAGTTAGGGTGAATACAGGGGATGTTCGTCCGCTGGAACTCGAGGAACTCTCGACCCAGTCGGAGGTCGACGCTTGCGGGCTGGATCTGCAGTTTCGGGTCGTCGAGGGGGTCGACGACGAGGTCGCCGGCCTCGAGGCGCTCGAGGATGTCCGCATCGGAGAGGATCATACCGTGTCAGAGCGAGTACGGGGCCCTAAATTTCCCGGTCCGCAGTCGGGGCTCGACGGAAGCGCTGCGATGCACGCCGACTTCGCGGCTCGAGCGCTCCCCCCGAACGGATCCGACAGTCCAGACGAGAGCCGGACACTCTCGCTCGCAATACGATCTCGATCGTGTGAATTATCCGAAAACCTCTCTCAGACGGCCTAACCGATTATAACGCTGTATCACGAAGGCCGTCGTATGGACGGGACCCGGACCCGATTCAACGGTGACACGAGGGTTCTGCATCAGCGAGCGGTCAGAATACCGCTTCCCGATCTGGAGGCCGAGCGGGTCTTCCATGAGAACATGATGACCGTGGCGGACGCTCGAGAGCGAAAGGCGGACCTCCTCGCTGACCCCGCGGCGTCCGTGCTAGACGCCTACGAAGCGGAGCGCGATCACGTCGCCGAGAGTTTCAGACGACGGCTTCGACGAATCGCCGGTGAGGACTTCCACGAGGCCGCGATGGCGTACAACCGCGGCGAGCGCGACGACCGGATCGGGGCGCTCGCCGCGTACTACTTCGAGGGAGCCTGGCGGATACAACAGCACACCACCATTACGGACATGCTGTTCTCCCCGCTCACCCTCCGGTATCCCGATAGTTTCACACTGAATATCCGATTCGCGAGCGGGTACACCACCAGGGAGTCGGTCTGCTACGAGTCACCGGAACACTCCGCCGAAGAACTGGCCGACGAGCACGCGGAGACGTACTACGAAGAGAGTCTGTACTCACAGCAACAGGCGGCAACGTACCTCAGAGAGACGGCGGAGCTCATCCGCGAGGAGTTTCCCGATCCGGATGAGACCGCGTTCGAGGAGCGAAAATACGGCGGCATCGTGTTCGCCAGCGGCCGGCGGGGCTCCGTCTTCTCGGCGATGCTCGAGCGCGTCGACCCGGACCCGGATCGGTTTGCGGAACCGGTCGACGAGCCGACGCTCGTCGAAGCGGGGCCGGAGGCGAGACGAACCGAACGAGAGCTCTGTCTCGACGGCGAAATCGTTTGCTGACTCCTCGCACTGATCGGCAAACTGACCGTAACGCCCGCCAATCGGGTTCTCGACCGTCCCGTCGCACAATTCGGTAGTCGCTACTCGTTCCGAAGCGATGCCGCGATGGCCTCGAGTTCCGCTTTCCGGAAGGGGCCCTCGGCACGGTCCGGATCGTCTCCGTCCTCGAGACCGATTCGTCGGCGGATACTCGCTCGCATCTCCGATTTCGGGGACAGTCGGTCCGTCTCGATATCGGCCTCCACGGCGTCACAGATCGCGGCGAGCGCTTCCTTGGTGAACGCGGTCGATTCGACGCGTTCGTACCGGCCCACGGCGAGTCGGATCTCGTTTCGGAGGTCGTCGACAGTCGGTGACATACGGACGGAGAGGAGCCGAGCCGTGCTGTACATTTCGGTCGGCCGCCAACTCTCCTTCTTCGTCTTCGTCTCCCGCCATGATCGTTATCTCCCGCCCTGATTTTCGTCTCCAGCCATGACGGTGAGTACGGCACTGCCGTCGGGCGGGGCCGAGATAGTCAATGCTAACACCGCCCCCGTCCTCGTTTCGGCTATGAAACAGGCAATCGTCGCTCGCACCGACATCGGCATGGGACAGGGAAAGCTCGCGGCGCAGGTCGCCCACGCGTCGCTGTCGGCCTACGAAAAGGCCGACAGCCAGCTACAGGATCAGTGGAAACAGGGCGGCCAGAAGAAAGTCGTCCTGAAGGGCCAAAGTGAGCGGCAACTGCACGAACTCTCCGAGATCGCCAAGAGCGAGGGGATTCCGACCGCCATCATCCGGGACGCCGGACACACCCAACTCGAGCCCGGGACCGTCACCGCGCTGGCCGTCGGCCCGGCGGCGGACGATCGTGTCGATAGCGTGACCGGCGAACTCTCGCTGTTCTAGTCCGAGCGGTAGCCGCGGGGTTCCTCCCTGACCCCCGACTCGTCGTCGGGAAGCGACGCGTCGGTGATAGCGTCCGGAAGTATCCCGTCAGTGAGGGCGCTCGGGAGCAGCGAGCGGACGTCGATCGAGGCGCTTCCCAGGACCGCGAAGCCGGCGAAGATCGTCAGGAAGCCGGCGATCGCGAGCGCGTCGATGGTCTCGCCGAGCAGCGCCCAGCCGCCGAGCGTCGAGACGACGGGGACGACGTAGAAGATCAGGTTCGCGCGGATCGCGCCGGCCGTGTCGATGAGGCCGAAGTAGGCGATGTACGCGATGACGCCGGCGAAGATGCTGACGTAGCCCAGCGCGAGGATCGCTTCGGTAGACCACGTGATCGCGGCCGCGGACTCGCCGCTCGACCAGGCCAGCAGGTGGCTTAGCGCCGCGGCGAAGGGGAGTCCCCAGGCGACGCGGACCGTGCTCGGGAGATCGCTGTCGGCCCGGCGGATGAGGACGGCCCCTAGCGCGGCGGCGATCGCGCCGACGAAGAGGATCCCCTTGCCGACGGCACCCCCCAGCAAGTTCGCGGGGTCCGGGCTCACGACGAGGCCGACCCCGAGCAGGCCGAGTCCCATGCCGGCCCCACCGCGCGGAGAGAGGCGCTCGTCGGAGAGCAAGAACGCGGCGAACACCGGGGTCATGATCGGGTTGAGGCTGTACACGATCGAGGCGACGGCGCTGGTAACATACTGTTGGCCGACGAACAACAGCGCGTTCGTCAGGCCGATCGCGAGCACGCCGGTCGCGAGGATTGCCCCGACGTCACCGCGCGTCCGCGGAAGTAGCTCCGACCGCGACGACGTCAGACCGACGTACGCCAGCATGACGACGGCGGCGATGTCGAACCGAAGGGCGACAAACAGCAGCGGCGGGAAGTAGGCGAGTCCGGCCTTCGCGGCGACGAACGTCCCGCCGAAAAACAGACTCGAGAGGGCGAAGAAAACGGCAGTGCGACGGGAGACCATCTATGCCGGTACCCCCGAACGAATCGTGTGCGTCGAACCGATACCGGCCGACGCGCGAATAGCGAAGATCATCGTATTACACCGTAGGAGAGCTGAGTATATAGTTTCGTTCAGAAATAATTTCACGGGAAGAAAGGTCGACGAGCGGGGAAAATAGCCGGGACCCGCGACAGACCGCCAGACCGTGAAAGTCTTTCACGCTACGAAAACGATTTCCCGCGGCGACCCGGAGTACCCGTATGGAATCGGCGCTCGAGGAGATTGAGTTTCTCGCGCTCTCGGCGAACCGCGTCGAGGTGCTCGGACTGCTGGCGGAGGGACGACACACGCGCAACGAACTGGCGACCGCGACCGGCGCTTCGCAGGCGACGCTGGGACGGATTCTCGGCGACTTCGAGGATCGATCGTGGATCAGACACGACGGAAGCGAGTACGTCGCGACCGCCACGGGTCGGCTCGTCGCGGAGGGATTTACCGACTTGCAGGAGATCCTCGAGACGGAAGGGAAACTCCGCGATATCGTGGACTACCTGCCGACGCACGCGATGGACTTCGATCTCCGGCGGCTCTCGGACGCCACGATCACGGTCCCCAGCGCGACGCGGCCGAACGCGCCGCTGAGTCGCTTACTCGATTTCATCCGTGACGGTGACGATGTCCGGACGTTCTCCCACACGTTCAACGGACAGACGCTGCGCGTCGTTCGAGAGCGCGTGACCGCCGGTAACCAGCGGTTCAGCGGGGTCTTCGGCCGCAACGCGATCGACGCGCTGGCCGACGAGTCGGAGCTTCGAAACCAACTCGAGGCGCTACTTGCAGCCGAGGACGCCGAAATCAGAGTCCGCGAGGAGGGCGTCCCGATCGCGATAATGATCGTCGACGAGGTCGTCTACCTGCTCTTGCGCGACGAGAACGGCATCCTCCGGGCCTCCGTCGACACCGAGGACGCCGCCGTTCGCTCGTGGGCCGAGGACTCGCTGGATCACTACTGGCGGACGGCGACGCCGCTCGAGGCCGAGACGCTATCCGACTGAAGCGTATCCGACCGAGGACCGATCAAAAGTGGTGCGTGGTCGGAACGCTACGCTGGAACTGGCCTGGTCTGTGCTGGGTCGACTGTCACCGACTCGAGCACCGGTGCGGGCCGTGCGACCGCGATCGGATCCGGTCTGACCCCGAGCGGTTCCGATCCCGTCCCGATCGATGCGGGTTCCGGCTGCGTCTCCTCCTCCCCGGTCTGTTCGATGACGTACTTCTGGCCGACCGTCGACGCCTGGAGGCTGTCGACGGGCGCGTGGTCCTCGGTCAACACCGGGACGTCGTCGGTTCTGGGTTCGTCCAATGAGGTCTCGATTTCGCCGCTCAGGTCGATCCCCACGTCGCGGCGCTCGTTTCGTTCGGCGAGCTCGGCTTCGGTGAAGTCCGTGTCGGCCTTCGTGGCGACCACCTCGATGTTCTGGACCGAACCCGTGTCCGAGGTGCGGTAGCTGTAGGTCGAGGCGAAGGCCTCGTCGATCGTCTTGTACTGCGCCCGGTAGAACTCGGAGCCGGCCCCGCTAGGCGAGGCGATGACGTTCGCGAGGAAGACGCCGTCATCGGAGAGGCGCTCCTCGGCCAGTTCCATGAACCCCAGCTGCGTCAGGTGGATCGGGACCTGATCCTTCTGATAGGCGTCGAGGATGATCAGGTCGTAGGTCGTGTCGGTATCCCGGAGAAACCGGCGGCCGTCTTCCGTGTGGGCGGTCATGTTCTCGCCCTCCTCGAGGTGAAAGTAGTCCTTTGCGGCCCGGGTCACCGCGGGATCGAGTTCGGCGACGTCGACGTTGACGTCGTATTTCCGTTCAAAGTCCTTCGGCCCGGTATACCCGCCCCCGCCGATGAACAACACGTTCTCGACCTCGTCGGGATCGTCGACCATCAACATCGGCAGGTGGAAATATCGCGTGTACTCGAAGACGTGCCGATCGCGATCATCGAGATCCATCGCGCTGTGGCGGGCGTCGTCCAGATACAGCGTCCGGACATCGCCGTCGTCGATGACCTCGAGTTCCTGGTAGGCCGTCTGGGTCTGGTAGACGACGTCGCCGCGGTGGTCGAACGCCACCGGCCCGAGTCCGGCCGCGACGACGAGCAAGAGCGCGATCGCAACGCTTGCGGCCGCCGGCCGCGGGGAGAGGGCGGGGAGCGTGAGCGCGAACGCAGTTCCGACGAGAATGAGCCCGAACAGGAGCCCGATCATGTCGATGCCGAGCGTCGGGATGAGGAAATACGTCGTCGCACCCGCACCGACGATGCTGCCGATAGTGCCGAGCGCGTAGACGTGTCCCGACGCTTCGCCGATCCCCTTCTTCTCGGAAAGTTCGGCCGCGTAGGGGCTAATAAAGCCCAGCAGGTATGTCGGCGGCCCGAAGAGGATGAGCACGGCCGGGAGCGAGGCGTACCGGGCCGGAAGGGGTATCGCAGACGCCGAGAGCAGCAGTTGGCCGCTCCCGTAGATCACGATGGCGACGTAGGCCGCCGTCCCGAGCAAAATCCAGGTCATTCGACGGTTCGATGCCGTTTCCGCTCGTTTTCCGCCCTGCCAGTACCCCAGGCTCAGCGCGGCGAGGAAGACGGTGATGATGCTCCCCCAGGTGTAGATACTGCTGCCGAACTGGGGGGCGATGATCCGGCCCGCAAGTATCTCCAGCCCCATACTGGTGACGCCGGAGACGAATACCGCGACGTCGGGTTTCGTCGGTCGGTAGCCGGACAGCTGCCGCATACTCATTATCGGACAGTAGCGGTCCCGTAATGAGAACTTGTCGCCTCACACCGACAGTCGCCGGGACTCGAGCGGCGAGGTCGCTACGGCGCTTCACTGCTGTCCATTCTGGTGTTCGGTATGAGTCAATCACCGCTTCCTGAGACGGTGGTAACGGCGGTGCAGAGAACACAATCGCTCAGAACGCGGTCGTTTCACGCATGAACAGCGCCGTGATGATCACACCGAGGATCAACCCGGGAAGCTGGAGTATCCCCACCGCAGGCGCGAGGAGAAGGCTGAGGCTGACGCCGATAACAGCACACTACCGGTCGTTGGCGCTCGTACCGGTCGCATCCTCCTTCGCGTCGTCCGTCTCCAAAGGGGCGGAATCGAGGTACTGTCGGAACTGCTCGAGGCACTCGCCCGGCCGCACGATGCCGCGAGGTTTGTCGTAGTCGATGATGCCCGCTTCGTCGAGTTCCGGCAGGTGGGACTGGTAGAGTGGGATGTAGACACGCTGGCGCTCATCCGACATCAACTGCTTGACGGTCGTCTCGTGTTCTTTCGCGGCAACGTGTTCGGCGACATCACACATCTTGACGAGGTCGCCCGCCTGCAGCATGTACCGGATCGCCTCTCGACGGCGAAAGGTCTGCAGAATGTGAAACACGTCGTCGAGAGAGAGGTCCGCCGTCTCTTCAGTCGGCGATTCACTATCGCTCGCGTCTGAAACGTCGGCGGGTTGATTTGTAGTAGCTGTCGTACTCATTCGGATAGCACACTTTCTTACTCACAAGTAGGGGCAATTATCCTTCCGCCAAAATAGCATGGTATGTCTTGGAATCGCCACTTCCAGTTCGGAACCATCGTTCGTGGTCGGTAGATACTGCACAAATCACAACCATGAGGAGAGGTACCTCAGTTTTCGTTCACATCGCCGTCGAGCCGTCGACGATTCGACGGGGGCGCTCCTCAGTGCTCGCGTCGGTTCGTCCGACAGTTCGCGGATGCCGGGGCGCACACCGAGCGCAACCACCGCTCGAGTCCGAAGCGGTCGTTCAGTTCGTCGTGATGACCTCGATCACATCCCTCGCCTCGACCTCGTAGTCACTGCCGAGCTGGCGGTTGCTCCGACAGTCGATCGCGTGCAGGAAGCCGTCGCCGATGTCGGAGTGGAGGCTGTACGCGAAGTCCTCCGCGGTCGAGTTCGGCGGGATCAGATAGCAGTCGGGCAGCACCTCGCCACGTTCGTTCCCCAGCCCGTTCGCGCCACCGGGGAACACCGGCGTCACGCCGAGTACGTCGAACAGCGCCGTCTCGAGGGCCGCCTGGACCCCCGTCGCGCCGAACTCCTCGAGGAAGTCGCGGATCTGCTCTAAGCCCTCCTCCTGATCGCCGGAGACATCACCCAGAATGTCGAAGTCCGCGTCGCCGGGTCGGTAGTCGACGACGCCGGCCTGTTCGGCCGACTTCAGCGCCTTCTCGGCGTGGGCGCTACAGGGGACGATCGTCAGGTGATCGTACTCGGGATCGCTGGTAATCTCCTCGTAGTTCGCCTGCGCCTCGGGGGTGTCCATCTTGTTCGCCGCGATGACCATCGGCTTGGTCTCTTTACGGATCTCGCGGGCCAACTCGAGTTGGTCGTCCGCGTCCCACTCTGCGGGGTCGAAGCCGACGCCGACGCGCCGGATGAGGCGTTTGATCTCGTCTTCGCTGGTCTTGAACGCGCTCATCTGCTCGGCGAGTTCCTCCTCGATGGCGTCGTCCTCTGTGGTGTAGCCCGTCTCGTATCGAGTGATCCCCTTCTCGAGGACGCCCAGATACCACTGGTCGAGTTCCTCCTCGAGGAAGGCGATATCGTCCCGCGGATCGTGACCCTCCGTCGCTTCGCCCTCGGCGTCCGTTTTGCCGGAAAAGTCGACGACGTGGACGAGCACGTCGGTTTCATTGAGGTCGGAGAGGAACTGGTTGCCCAGGCCGTTGCCCTCGTGTGCGCCGGGGATCAGTCCGGCCACGTCGACGAGTTTCGTCGGGACGAACCGCGTGCCGTCCGTACAGTAGCCGACGTTGGGGGTGCACTCCTCGTCGAACTCCGGTGCGGCACAGTCGACGCGGGCGTAGGCCTCGCCCACGCTGGGATCGATGGTCGTGAACGGGTAGGCCCCCTCGGGCACGTCATTCATCGTTGCAGCGTTGAAAAAGGAGGACTTGCCGACTGACGGTTTGCCGACCAGTCCGATCCGGTAACTCGCACTCATTATCCGGAGTGGGCGAGCAGCGCCTAAACGGGTTTCTGTCCGACGGTAGAATGGTATGAATATCCCTGGCACGACGATATCCGAATCGAATCGGCTCTCGCGGGATATCGGGACGAACGAATCAGTACAGACCGCCGAACCGGACTCGAGTGGCCGTCGATCGGCACTCGAGCTATAGTAGCCACTGCAAGTCATTGCACGCCTGATCGACCGACAGCTGTCCGATCAGTGTGTGAATCGTTTCAGTGGCTACTATAGACGTGTGTCGGCGGCTCAGCGGCCGTCTCGATGTGTAGTTCGCCGGCGACGTCCGCCAGGAGATCGCCCTTGACCTCCGAACTCCGCCAGCCGATTTCGGCGACCAGCGGCGGCTCGAACTCCGAGCGGATCGTCTCGAGGCGTTCCGTTTCCGTCTCGACGCGCTCGCGGAGGTAGCGAGCGCCGCGGCCGTTCTCGTCGGGGTCCGGCGACGGCGTGAGTTTATTGGCGACGAGGCCGCGGACCGCGAGGTCCTTCTCCCGGAGATCGTCGATCGCTCGCTCGGTCTCGTTTAGCGACAGTTCGTCCGGGTTCACAACGAGGAAAAAGGCGGCGTCGTCGTGCAGCGCCGAGCCGGCGAACTCGAAGAACTCCTTGCGTTCTTGGAGCCGCGCGAGGACAGGGTCGCCCTCCATCACGCGGCGCGGTTCGTTGTTGCCGATCGCGGCCTTCTCGAAGAGATCGATGCTCGTCCGTCGCTTGTGCATCAGCCGGTCGATCCAGTCCTCTAGCAGGTCGGGAAGTCCGAGAAGTCGGAGCGTACTCCCCGTCGGCGAGGTATCGAAGACGACGCGATCGTATGGCTCCGAGTTCCGCATCACATCGATGAACCGATCGAACAGCGCCGATTCGTAGGCTCCCGGCGTCCCGTGAGACATCTCGAGTTGGCGGTTGATCTCGTTGACCATCGACGCCGACACCTGCTCCGAGAGGTCCTGCCGGATCTCGTCGAGGTGGCGCGTCACCTCGTCCTCGGGATCGATCTCCATCGCGTCGAGCCCGTCGATACCCTCGACCGATTGCGGGGAGTCGTCGAACGGTTGATCGAACACGTCGGTGACGGAGTGGGCCGGGTCGGTCGAGACGACGAGGGTCCGCTGGCCGTCGCGCGCACAGCGGAGCGCGTACGCACAGGAGACGGTCGTTTTGCCGACGCCACCCTTCCCACCGAAGAAGACGAACGGCTCCATCAGAAGTGGTACTGCTGGCCCTTGCGTTCGAGGTACGTTCCGCGGTCCCACAGCCGCCGCTCCCACGATTCGAACTCGTCCTCGAGGTACGGGAGTAGTTCCGCGGTGTAGTACGAGACCGGTGACGGGATGCCGAACGCGTCCGGGAAACACGCCAGGATGAACGCGTCCTCGGCGTCCTCGGCTTCCTTCTCGATCTTCTCGTAGGCCGGGTGCGAGATCATCCCGTGGTAGAGCCCCCGCAGCCACTCGTCGAGCGTCTCGCGAAACGCTTCGATCCGATCGGCCAGATCCATGTCCGTACGTCTGTACCGCACGCTAAAAACCCTCGTGGCTCGGTTTCAAGGCGCTGCGATCCCAGTGACCGGATATGAATACGGACACGAACGATGAAATCCCGGTGACGATCCTCTCCGGCAGTCTGGGGGCTGGCAAGACGACGCTGCTCAATCACCTGTTGTCGAACGCCGGCGACCGGACGCTGGCGGTCCTCGTCAACGACATGGGCGAGGTCAACGTCGATGCCGAACTCGTCGCCGAGGGGTCGGAACTCGAGCTCGACGACGGCGTCGCGGAGCTCTCGAACGGCTGTATCTGCTGCGAGCTTCAGGACGACCTCGAGACCGCCGTGGTCAGGCTGGCTCGCGACCGATCCTTCGACCACCTCGTCGTCGAGTCGTCGGGCATCTCCGAACCCGCGCCCGTCGCCCGGCTGTTCACGACCGAGTCCCGCGTCGCCGCGCTCTACGACGTCGACACGCTCGTAACGGTCCTCGACACGCCCGCCTTCCTCGAGGCCTTCGCAGGGGAGGAACGGCCGGAGCGAACCGGGAGCGAGGACGACCGTCCGCTTTCGGATCTGCTCGTCGAGCAGCTCGAGGTCTCGAACCTCGTCTTGCTGAACAAGGCCGATCGCTGTCGCGAGACGGAACTCGCGGAGGCTGAAGAACTCGTCCGTGCGCTCCAACCCGACGCCGAGACGATCCGCACGGAGTTTGCCGCGGTCGATCCCGACCGTCTGCTCGGCGCCGACCTGTTCGACGCCGCCCGCGTGAACGATCTCCCGGGCTGGAAGCGAGCGCTGGCGTCGGCCGACGGCGATCACGGACACGGAGACCGCGACGGCGACGATGGCCGTCACGACGAAACCGACGGCGACCACCGCGGTCATCACCACCCCGACGAGGTATACGGCGTCTCGTCGTTCGTCTACCGGTCCCGCCGGCCGTTCCATCCCGAACGGTTCGCTGACTTCCTCCGGGACCTCCCGCGATCGATCGTCCGCTCGAAGGGGACCGCCTGGCTTGCAACCAATGAGATGCGGGTGTCGATCGCCCAGGCCGGTCCGTCCGTCAGGGCCACTGCGCAGGGCCCCTGGATCGCGAGCCTCCCCGAGGTCGAGCGCGACATGTATCGGTCGAATCGACCGAACCTCGAGTGGCACGACGAGCACGGGGACCGCCGGACCGAACTCGTGTTCATCGGCACCGACTACGACGAGTCGACGCTCCGGGCGGCGCTCGAGGACGCACTCGTCACCGACGAGGAGCGGGAGACTGATCTCGACGGCCCCTTCCCCACCGAACAGGGCGACGAGACCGTTATCCGAGAGCCGTAGTCAGCACGCACAGTCGCGGCCGGTCGAGCGCTCGAAGCGCATCTCCGCGCCACAATCCGGACAGACCGGTTCCCCCTCGAGGTCGACATCCCTGATCCGAACGGCGCAGTCGTCACACCAGTAGGCCCCCTCGGAGCCGTCGGCAGGGCGGTCCTTCGGTGTGGGTGATGCAAGCGCTGCTTTCACCGATTCGATAAGCCCCATAGTCGATCGTTCATCGTGAACACCGATAATACTGTGCGATAAATTAGCACGCTTTCGCGATCGCGCGGTTCGCGCCGAACGTACCGACCGGTCGCGTCCGCTAACCGATGACTAACGGGACCGCGAGCGCGATGATCAGCGCCGTGAGGATCGGAATGAGGTAAAACAGTCGTTCGGCGCGGACGGCCGACGGGACGGCGCCGATCGTCTCCGGCCGGGCGGTCCACACCTGGCGGTGGAAGGCGACGACGGTGGCAACGGCGAACAGCGCGCCGGAGAGCGCGATCGCGGTCTCGAGCGACAGCCCCAGCGCCTGCCCGTACAGCGGGCCGAACGATAGCAGAATCATGAAGGTGAGCCCGGCGACCACGACGAACGGCACCGGGTCCACGTGCGATCCGTGACGGTTGCGAAGTCGCATACGAAGTGTTCGCCCTCGAGCGGCAAAGAGTTACACCGTGCGCTGGCAGCCGTGATCGAACTCGTCGACGTCGGTGGTGAATTCGTGAACGGCTTACGGTGAACAGTTAAGTGGCGGTATCATCGTCTTCCTGTATGAGCGATGGGGACTCCGAGCAGGACGGGTTCGAGGCGGGCGTATCGTCCTCGCAGGGCGATCCGCGCGTCCTGCTCGCGATGAACGCCGTACTATCAACGCTATTCGCGTGGTCGATCGTCTGGGGACTGTCGTATTTGGGTTTTCTCGAGTTCGGGTTCATTAACGTCGCCACGGCGGCGATACTGCTGTTCGCGATGACGTATCTCGTGACGATGTCGTGAGTGCGAATCCGCCGGTTCCCCCTATCGGCCGTAAATAAGTCGGCGACCGAGATCGTCGAGGCGCTTGGTGACGCGCCCCGCCCAGGCGCCCGGCGAGACGCGCCGGAGCGTCTCGTCGTCGACCTCGATAGCGGATTCGCCGAACACGTCTCGCGTCGACTCGCCGTCGGCGTCCTCGTCATCACCGGACGAGGCGACGTCGACGACCGTCGACATGGAACAGCGGCCGCAGGCTTCGGTCTTCTTTCCTCCCATGTGTATCCCTTGCACGATAGTTCGTCTGCGAGGGCTAAAGTCTACTGCCGACTCGAGGGGCTGCGATGACGAGGCGAGGTATCGGATCGGTTCCACCGACGATTATTTGATACCCCGACGGTAACCGATGGTATGAGAGAACGAGTCATGGGTCCGGAGAGAACGGAACTGGTACCGGGTCGTGAGCGATCACTGTCACACCCCGTCAACGCACGATGAGCGAAAACGCGCAACCAGCGGAACTGCCGGCGGAGATCCGCGAGGCGGTCCCCGACTGGGACGACGAGTACCTCGACCGAGTGTCCGACCGACTGATGTACAACTACGACCTCGAGAAAGATCGCCGCGTCGGCGGCGAGCGCTGGGATCTCTACGGGGAGATGCGCGTTCTCAGCCAGAAGCAGTTCTTCCATCCGGCGCTTTCCTACGCCGATCACGAGGCCGAGGAGTACCTCTTCGTCCGGCACGAATCGCGGCCGACCGTCGCGGAACTCGAGCGACTCGTCGACCTCGGGCACGAACTCGCCGACGAGCGCGTCGTCGCCGACGAGGAGCACTTCGGGACGGACTTTACCTTTGTCCTCGTCGCGGACGAACTACCCGACGACGTCCGCGAGTTCGTTGCCGGCTTCCGTGACCGAACGTTACTGAAGTTCGGCTATCACGGTCACTACGAGATCAACCTCCTCGTCGTCGTCCCTGAAGTCGAAGCACACGTCGCCAGCGAGGCCGCCGACATCGTGGAGGCGTTTACCCTCTGGGACGACGTGAGCTCGCCCGAAGAGGGGTTCTTGTCGCGGTTCGCGAAACGGTTCTGGCGGTAGCGTCGTTCCGGCGGTTGCAGACTGTTCTAGCGATACGTCGTGTCCAGCGGCTGAAAAAACCGAATGACAGTCGGTCGCTGCTAGTCGTCGCCCGGTTCGGCCGCGGGCGTCTCGGGGCCGCGACGGACGGTCCGAATGTTCTTGTACCCAAGTCGGACGAGTGCGAGTGCCAGGCCGATGAGGACGAGGCCGAGAGCCATCTGCACGCCCGAGGAGATCATCGCCTCGGTGGTTTCTGCCCCACCCTCGAGCAGGTTCAAGTAGAGGTTCTCGTAGAACACCAGGATCGACAGTCCGAGGACGGTGATCGTGACCATGATCGCCATCGGAACGCCGGTGGAGATGAGCTGTTTGTTGTCGTCCCAGTTGGCGAGCCAGACGGTCGCGGTGAGCAGCGCAAGCGCCGCGAGCAGCTGGTTCGCGCCGCCGAACAGCTGCCAGAGGACGACCCACTGGCCGGAGACGACGAGCAGGTACGCGGGAACGATCTGGACGATCGGGTTCGTGTACCGACCGCGTGCGATCGAGCGCGGATCGAGGTTCAGCCCGGTATCGCTCCGTCCCGCGGGCGTGCCGACGAGCTCTTCCATCATGTACCGACCGAGACGGACGGCCGTGTCGGTCGACGTGAGCAGGAAGCTACAGAGGACCAGCGCCATGAACACGGCACCGACGTTCTGGGGAATGCCGAGACTCGTGAGAATGAGTCCACCACCAGACGCGAAGTTCGGCAGTGCAGCGCCGATCCCACCTGCGGGGTCGGCGAATCCCCACACTGCGAGTGTCGAGAGTGCAACCGCGGCGAGAAGACCCTCGCCGAGCATCCCGCCGTAGCCGATCAGCCGAGCGTCGGTCTCGTTGTCGAGCTGTTTGGCGGTCGTCCCCGAGGAAACCAGCGAGTGGAACCCGCTGATCGTCCCACAGGCGATCGTAATGAACAGCAGCGGGAACAGTGGTGCGAGTCCAGCGGCTTCAACGCCCCAGAAGCCTTCGAACGCGCCGATGGTGCTGTCGACGACGAGCGGCTCGGACGACGTCCCGAGGAGTGTCCCGACGATGATCGCGACGATAGCCCCTCCGACGCCAGTGTACAACAGGAACGACGACAGGTAGTCACGCGGCTGGAGCAACACCCAAACCGGCAACGCGCTCGCGATCGCGGCATAGACCATGACGACTGGTATCCATCCCGCAGTGTTACCGCCAAGCGCGGCAGCTCCCGGCACCCAACTCCCGTCACCGCCGAGCAACACGATCGTCTCGGCCGGATAATCACCGGCGAACAGCGCCAGCGGGTACTGGAGCCCCACCCAGACGGCCGCAAAGACCCCCGCGACGAATAGAATCGTTCCGGGGATGAACGGGCCGTTGAACTGGTACAGGTAAATACCGAACACCAGTGCCAACCCGATGTAAATCAGGGATGCCGTTACCACCTGCGGATAGGCGTTGAAGACGATCCCCACGACCAACGCGAACACTGCCACGACCAATATGATCGTCAGGAACGCGAACCACAACAGCATGTTTTTGCCGCTCTCCCCGACGTACTCGCCGATCATGTACCCGATCGACTTCCCTTCGTGACGGAGACTGCCCGACAGCGATACGAAGTCGTGAACGGCACCCATCAACGGGTTCCCGATGGCGATCCACAGCAAGGCGGGCACCCATCCCCAGATGGCGCCGGCTGTGATCGGTCCCACGATCGGTGCCCCACCCGCGATACTCGAGTAGTGATGGCCCAACAGGACCGGTTTCTTCGATGGAACGTACTCCTGTCCGTCCTCGTATTTGTGAGCCGGTGTTTCCGCCTCCTCGTCGAGTTCGACGAACTGCGTGAGGTATCGCGAGTATCCCACATACCCCATGGTAAACGTCACTAACACTGCCGCGATGATCCAGATTATCTGAGTCATGGTACGTCTACGCAAATCCAGTGGGTTCGATAACCTTAATTGTTATTTATATTATTTGGTGGCTATCTTCCCATTTTTAATTAGACCCGATGGTAAGGTTTTTTGGACGTAACGCCACGGCTGAAAGGTAAAAGAGAAGGGAAGAAGAATTTCACGAATATCTTATGATTGATGGCGTAGCTGAACAACCGATACGAGAGTACCAACTGAAACGATTCACACACCGATCGCACAGTCCGCGGTTCTCGCACACTGTGTTCACTCACGGCTCGCTTCGCTCACCGTTCGCGTCCCCGCGGTTCTCGCTCACTACATTCGCCGAGAACGGTAACGGGCCGACACACTACTCCAGAACCGCTTCGAGCGCGTCCATCGTCCGATCGATGCGCTCGAGGCGCGCGTTGTGTCCCATGTGACCGATCCGGAGGATGTCGTCCGCGAGGTCGCCGAGGCCGGTCGCGAGGACGATATCGTGCTCGGCGGCCAGCGTTTCTTGGAGCGCTTGTGCGCGTCCGTCAACCTCGAGTGCGGTCACGGTCGGCGACGACCGCGCGGGGACAGGATAGAGCGACAGCCCGAGATCGTCGGCTCGCTCGCGACATCGCCGCGCAGCCGCTTCGTGGCGCTCGAAGACGGTCTCGAGTCCCTCCTCGAGCAACAGGTCGATCGCCGTCTCGAGGCCGTACAGGTTCGCGGCGAGATGCGTATAGGGAAACCACTCCTCGTCGGCGGCGTCGCGCCACGGCTCGAGATCGGTGTACAGACTCGCCGTCTCGAACGACTCGATCTTCGCCCATGCGCGGTCGCTGACCGAGCAGACCGTCAGTCCCGGCGGCGCGCTGAAACACTTCTGGGAGGCACCCAGACAGACATCGATTCGCTCCGTCGGGACTGACACGCCGCCGAGCGAGGAGACCGCGTCGACGACGCTGATCACGTCGCGCTCGTCGAGCACCTCGAGGACTGGCTCGATGTCGTTGAGGACACCCGTCGGCGTTTCGCAGTGAACCATCGTCGCGACGTCGAACGGGCCCTCCTCGAGGTGGGCTTCGACTCGATCGAGGTCGAGTGGCTCGTCCCACGGCGCGTCGCAGACCACCGCCTCGCCGTCGGCCATCTCGACGAAATCGGCGAACCCCTCGCCGTAAAGCCCGTTCGCGATACAGAGCACGCGGTCGCCCGGTTCGACCAGCGACGCGACGGCGGCCTCGAGACCAAGGATGCCCTCGCCGCCGAGGATCGCGATGTCGTCGTCGCCGTAGATCGCCTCGAGTTTCGCGGTCAGATTGCGATAGAACTCGAAGAATTCCGGCTCGACATCCGGGTTCGGCGTCGGCTCGCTCATCCGCTCGCGGACGGCCGCCGGCACCTCGGTCGGGCCGGGCGTCATGCGCAGTCGATCGTCGGTCATACGGTGGGTACCGGCGCGTTTGGACATAAAACCTCTCGAGACGAGTGGGGAGTCTCGATCGCTGTTGGGAGAGAGCGCTTGTGTAACAGCTACTTTTGACGGAGTTGCTATGAAAAACGCGCTGCGATCGTGGCAACAGGGGATCGCCACGCCCTCCCCAACCGATTCGATCGCGCCTTCACGGCGCTCACTCATCCCTCGCACGATGTTGCGCCGCGGTGAACCGCGGCCCAGCGCGCGCCACCGCACGCCGGTTGGCTGGTCTGGAGCGATACGTGGTTCCCCTCTATCAAACGTGTAGCCCATCATTCGACGAGCTATAGTAGCCACTGCAAGTCACTGCACACCTGATCGCACGACAGCTGTGCGATCAGTGTGTGAATAGTTGCAGTTGGTACTATATTTCCACGTCGGCCGTCGCAGGTGCATCACCTTCATCCGACACCCGGCCGATTCTCGTCTGCGGTGGCGATGGGGTCGCGGCCTCGAGAGCGCTTTTCCGTTCGGCGCGCGTATCCCCGCTCAAGATGAGCGAGCGCCGACGGCTCACGACCGTCGAGACGGTCCACGAAAACCGGTCGTGGCTGTTCACGATCCGAGATCAGTACGGCGAACCGGACGAAGCGATCCTCGTGCCATGCGGGGACAACGTCGAGTCGTGGATCAATCGCTGCACCCACGAGGCCCAGCGGTTCGATACGGGCCGCGGGGCCGCGATGCGGGACGGACAGATCATCTGTCCGAAACACGGCTCGATGTTCGACTCCTGCTCGGGCTATTGCGACAACGGCGAGGCGGCCGACACGACGCTCCCGGGCGTCGAAGTCAGCGTCGACGACGGCGTCGTCTATCTGACCGACAACGACGTGACCTTCGCCCACGAGGGCGGGATCGACGAAGGCGACGACGAGGACGATGACGATGGCCCGGCGTCGACCTCCCACATCGGATTCTGATCGTCCGCGACGGCGAACGACTCTCCGGAAGGGTGTGCGCGTCTCGAAAACGTATTCCGCGCGCTACGACTACGACCGCCTATGCTCACCTTCATCGGCCTCGGTCTCTACGACGAGCGCTCGATCACCGTCGAGGGCCGGGACGCCCTGCGAGCGGCCGATCGCGTCTACGCCGAGTTCTACACCAGTCAGCTGATCGGGACGACGATCGACGACCTCGAGTCCTATCACGACCTCGAGATCGAGGTCCGGGATCGGGCCGGCGTCGAACAGCATCCCGACGACATGCTCACAGCGGCCGAGGACGAAGATATCGCGTTCCTGACGGCGGGCGATACGATGATTTCGACGACCCACGTCGACCTTCGGCTGCGGGCTCACGACCGCGGAATCGAGACGCGGGTGATCCACGGCGTTACCGCCCAGACGGCCACCAGCGCGCTGACCGGACTGCAGAACTACCGCTTCGGCAAGGCGACGACGCTGCCGTTTCCGTACGCTCACGGGGCCGAGGGACTCCCGGCGAGCGTCACGGAGACGATCGACGACAACCGTGCTGATGGGCTGCACACCGTCGTCTACCTCGATATCAAGGTTGGATACGATCCAACCAGCAGTCAGAACTCTTCGAGTTCTGACGACAAAGCAGAACGCGAGGAATACATGACAGCCGACGTCGGTGCCGAACTGCTCGCAGCGGAGTACCCCGATCTCGCGGGCGTCGTCGTCGCCCGCGCGGGGAGCCCGGATCCGCTCGTCGAGGCCGGGACAATGACCGAACTGGCGGGCCGCGAGTTCGGCGACCCGCTGCATCTGCTCGTGATCCCCGGGGAGTGTCACCTGCTCGAGGCCGACGCACTGGTCGAACTGGCCGGGGCAGACCGAGCTGTCCTCGAGATCGCCTGACGGCGGTTGAGGATCGCTGACAGCGGTTGAAGCTCGGTGACGACGACCGGTTCGGCGGCCGGTATCGTCCTCCCGAACGACCGCGTTTCGATCGGAAACGGACGCCGGGAGATTTACGGTCGGTGCGGGAAAGCATGGGCCATGAGCGGTCCGGAGGTCACGAGTACAACGCGCGGGTGACCGCCGTCAACGACATGTTCGCGACGATCACCGTCCTCATGGTGATCGCCGCCTTCGTCTACGTGGTCGCGGGAATCGGCGTCGGGGCGCTCGGCCCGTCGACGCTCGTCTCGGCGGTCGTCTTCCTCGCGCTCACGGCCGCGTTGCTGTGGCTCGGAGCCTTCGCGTACTACATGGACCACCTCGGTGCGAGCGACGAGCACTGGGAGGGGACGTTCGACGGCATCCGGATCTCGAAGGGCGTGACCCGAAAGCGCGGACTGTCGACGCTGCGGTCGATGCGCAGCGAGGGCGCGACCGACGAACGGGAGGAAGAAGCGTCCGCGGAGGGGGTCCCGGAGCAAAGCTCCAGGCGCTGAACCACACCACTACCACGGCTTCCGGCCCTACAGGACGGACTCGAGCCGATCCAGAAAGTCCCCCGGGACCTCGACATGGGGCGTGTGACCGACGTTTCCGAAGACGACTTCCTCGAACTCGCCGCCGCGATCGGCGTAGGCCTCGAGAACGGCGCGGGTCTGGTCGACCATCGGCTGTGGCGGGAAGACGTCCTCGCCGGGCCACTCCGGGAGTTCGTCCATTCGGCCGAGCGTGCCCAGATCGAAGAGGGAGGCGTTCGAGACGATCTGATCGGAATCACCGCGAATCCACAGTACGGGCGGTTTCTCGTCGGGATCGATTTCGGTGATCGCCTCGAGTTCACAGTACTTCGGCGAGATCGCGTTGTTCACACCCGTTTCGCCCGGGGCAATGCCGGGCCAGTTGTCGCTCGACTTCGACGATCCCGGATAGTTCTTATCGCCGGTCGCCGTATCGAGCATCCCCGTCAGATACGATTCCTCGCGCTCGCTGTCGAACTCGTGGGTCGGGTCGACGTAGTAGGTTCGCAGCACCTTTCGTGGAGAGGTCTGTCCCTCCTCGCTTCGGTCGCGGTTCTCGAGGCCCGCGACGAACGCGTCGTTACCGATCCCGCCGCCGGAGCCGGCGTAGTCGTCGAAACACGGCGTTCCGTCCGTATCCTTCGTGCCGCCGAAGCCGTACGGCGAGAGCGGGTTGACCAGCACGAGCGAGGCGACCGCCTCGGGGTGGTCGATCGCGTACCGCATCGCGACCCCGCCGCCGTTCGACCAGCCGACGATGACGAGCGGCTCCGCGAGCGCGAGTGCGTCGACGAACGCTCGGAGATCCGCCGCGAAGTCGCCGAGGCCGTTCGTCGCGTCGACCGGTTTCGTCTCCGAATCGCCGTACCCCCGCAGATCGGGCGCGATCGCGCGATGGCGGGCGGGCAAGTCGACCAGTACGTCCTCGAAGAACCGCGAGGACGAGACGTTCCCGTGGCAAAAAAGGATGGTTTCTCCCTCGGCGGCGGCCCGATCGGAGCCGCCCGACTCGAGGTAATGGGTCTCGAGTCGGTCCGTTTCGACGGTTCGCGAGTCGACGCCACCGAGGGTGTCGTCTCGAGTCATGGCCGCCGGTACCACGGCTCCCGTGATAACTCTCCGGCCACAAACGGAGACGCCTACAGCCGATCGATGATCGCGTCGGTCACGTCATCGGTCGAGGCGTCCCCACCCAGATCGGGGGTCCGCGGCCCGTCGGCAAGCGTCGCTTCGACGGCCTCGTGAACGGCGTCGCTCTCCTCGTCGTAGCCGAGGTACTCGAGCAGCATGGCGGCGGAAATGATCGTCGCGGCGGGGTTCGCGACTCCCTGGCCGGCGATATCTGGTGCGGTGCCGTGGACGGGTTCGAACAGCGCGCGATCGGGGCCGATGTTAGCCGATGGGAGCAGGCCGAGGCCGCCGACGAGGCCGGCCGCGAGGTCCGAGAGCACGTCGCCCGCGAGGTTCGGGCAGACGACCACGTCGAACTGTTCGGGGTCGAGACAGACCCGCGTCGCGAAGGCGTCCATCAGTACCTGATCGGTCTCGACGCCGTTCTCGTCGGCGACCGATTTGACGGTGTCGCGGAAGAGACCGTCCGTCTCGCGCATGACGTTGGCCTTGTGGACGATCGAGAAGCCGTCGTGGTCGTCGCCGGCGACGTAGTCGCAGGCGAACTCGGCGAGCCGTTCGGAGGCCGACTCCGTGACGACGCGGGTGAGCGTCGAGACGTCTTGCGTCAGTCGATCTTCGTGACCCGCGTAGACGCCCTCGGTGTTCTCCCGGAGGAAGATCAGGTCCGTCTCGGGGCGGACGGCGTCGATCCCCGGATACGCTTTCGCGGGCCGAACGTTGACGAACGAGTCGACCGCCGTCCGAAGCGGCAGGATGACGTCCGCGGCCGTCTCGCCGGCCGCGCCGAACAGCGTCGCGTCCGCCGACGCCGCGAGGTCGTAGGTCTCCTGGGGCAGCGCCTCGCCGGTCTCCTCCTTTACCGCGTCGCCCGCATCGGCGTCGACGAACTCGAAGTCGATCGCGAGGGCCTCGAGGACCTCGACCGCGGCGGGTGTCACTTCCTGTCCGATTCCGTCGCCCGGAATGACGGCGATTTCGTGAGTCATGCCCAAACATCGACGTGGGGCCGAAAAGAGGGTATCGATACCGGCGCTGGGGACCGAATCAGTGCGGACTCGAGACGAGTCGCCCATCGGCTGGCCGGCAGTCGTGGCTATCGTCGAGCTCAGGGACTGCTGACACCGGTCGAGAACCCGACCGCCTCGGCGAGCGCGCGGCGCTTGAGCAGGACGAAGCCGACCGCGACCAGCCCGAAGCCACCGACCGTCAGGACGCCGATTTCCTCGCCGAGCAGGAAGACACTCGCGATCGTCGCCACGATCGGGACCAGGTAGCCGATCAGCGCCGCCTCGAACGCACCGTGTTCCTCGAGGATGGAGAAGTAGATCATGAACGCGATGGCGGTCGCGAACACTCCGAGGTAGAGCAGGGCACCGATAGAGACGGGACCGAGCACGTCGGCACTGGGAAACTCGCCGGCACCCAGACTGACGGCGTGTAAGACCAGTCCACCGACGAGCATCGACCAGCCGACCAGCGGCAGTTGCTCGAGCGTCGGCCCGGCCCGCTGGATCAGGACCCCGCCGAGCGCGACGCTACACACCTGCCCGACGATGAGCAGCCGTGCGGCGGTGTCGCCCGCCAACAGGTTCCCTGGATCGGGCTGGACGACGAGGCCGACGCCCAGAAAGCCGATGGCGGCACCGACGGCCCCGAGCGGCGAGAGCCGTTCACCCAGCAGCGGGATCGCCCACAGTGCGGTGAGGATCGGAACCAGTCCCTGCAAGATCGCGGCGACCCCGCTCGGAACCGTCTGCTGGCCGAGGAAGAGGAGCCCGTTGCCCGCGATGAGGAAGATGCCACCGCCCGCGACGGCCGCTAGATCATTCCGCGCGGTCGGACGCCACTTTTCGACTCGGACGACAGCTGCAGCCAGTAACAAGACCGCTGCGATGTCGTACCGGGCGGCCGCGAAGAGCAGGGGTGGGAGGTACTCGAGGCCGATCGAAATCGCGGGAAAAGAAAATCCCCAGAGAACGGCCAGCAACACGAAAAGCGACGCATCGAGAGCGCGAGACATGGGGAAGTATAGCCGTCAGTCTCCGAAATAGCTCGCGATTTCCGTGGTTACCTGCCGCTTTCGGTGTGGCACCACGACGCAATTCGGTCGTCAGGGCGATACGCACGACTCGAGTCGTGACACGAGATGCGGTCGAATGTGACGAGCGATCAAAACCGAGTCGCAAAAACGGAGGCCTGCTTATTCGGCTTCGGGAATCGCCGCATCGTCGACGTACGGCAGTTCTCGAGCCTTCTCGCGGACCGCGCCGGCGTTGGACTTCATCAGCGCCGTCGTGTCCCAGACGCCGTCGACGAGCGCCTTGCGCTGGGCGTCGTCGACGGTCACGTCGATCGTGGTATCGTCGTAGGTCACTTCTTCGGCCTCGATGTCGATGTCGATCTCGCCGTCAGGATTCGCGTCGACCCAGTCCTGCAGGGCCTCGATCGTCTCGCTGTCTGCCGTGACGGTCGGAATGCCCAGCGCCAGACAGTTGCCCGCGAAAATCTCGGCGAAGCTCTCGCCGATGACCGCATCGATCCCCCAGCGCATCAGGGCCTGGGGGGCGTGCTCTCTCGAGGAGCCACAGCCGAAGTTGCTGTTGACGACCATCACCGAGGAGTCCTGGTAGCGCTCCTCGTTGAACGGATGCTCCTTCTGGTTGTCGTCGTCATCGAATCGCAGATCGAAGAACGCGAACTCGCCCAGTCCGTCGAAGGTGACGACCTTCATGAACCGCGCGGGGATGATCTGGTCGGTGTCGATGTCGTTACCCCGAATCGGAACGCCGGAGCCGGAGACGTAGTTGACCTCGGGAATCTCGACGTCGTCGCTCATGCTTCCACCTCCAGCACTTCGCGCTTCGATGGAAGCACTCGCTCCGCGTGCTCACGGGTCGTTACACTCCCCGTTCGCATTTCCGAGACGATTCGCGTCTCGCTACTCATGCCAGATTCACCTCCTTCAGATCGCGCACGTCAGAGACCTCTCCGTTGATCGCCGCCGCGGCGACCATCCGCGGACTCATCAGGACGGTGCGACCGTCCTTCGAGCCCTGCCGGCCGACGAAGTTCCGGTTCGAGGAGGAGGCACAGGCCTCGTCGCCCTCGAGTTGGTCTTCGTTCATGCCGAGACACATCGAACAGCCGGCGTTTCGCCACTCGAAGCCGGCTTCCTCGAATGTGTCCTTGAGGCCTTCCTCCTCGGCGGTCCGTTGTACGCGCTGGCTGCCGGGGACGACCATCGCGCGGACGTCGTCGTCGACCTGTCGGCCCTCGATGATCCGAGCGGCGCGTCGCAGGTCCGGCAGGCGGGCGTTGGTACAGGAACCGAGGAAGGCAACGTCGATATCGTAGCCCTCCATCGTCTCTCCGGGCTCGACGCGCATGTGTTCCTGTGCGCGTCGGGCGGTGTCTTGCTTCTCTTTCGGCAGCGACTCCGGTTCCGGAATCGGGTCGGAGATGCCGACTCCCTGCCCAGGCGTGGTGCCCCAGGTGACGACCGGCTCGAGTTCGTTCGCGTCGATGTGGACGACATCGTCGTACTCGGCGTCCGCATCGGAGCGGATCGATTCCCAGTAGGGTTTGAGTTCGTCGAATTTCTCCGGGTTCTCCTGGAAGTAGTCGGTCTCTTTCATCCACTCGTAGGTGGTCTCGTCGGGGTTGACGTAGCCCGCGCGAGCGCCGCCCTCGATGGACATGTTACAGATCGACATCCGCCCTTCCATCCCGAGGCTCTCGATGGCCTCGCCGGCGTACTCGTAGACGTAGCCGACGCCGCCCTCGGTGCCGAGCCGGCGAATGATCTCGAGGATGACGTCCTTCGCTTCGACGCCGTCGCCGAGTTCGCCGTCGATCTGGATCTTGCGGACCTTTTGCTTCTCCATGGCGACGGTGCCCGTCGCGAGCACGTCGCGGATCTGGGAGGTCCCGATGCCGAACGCGAGCGCGCCGAAGGCACCGTGGGTGGAGGTGTGAGAGTCTCCACAGACGATCGTCTTGCCGGGCTGGGTGATCCCCTGCTCCGGTCCGATGACGTGGACGATCCCCTGATCGCCCGTCGTCGGGTCCGAGAACTCGATGCCCGCCTCACGGACGTTTTCCTCGAGTTCGGCCATCATTTCCTCGGCCGCGTCCTCCTTGTAGGGACGGGACTGGTCGGCCGTCGGCACGATGTGGTCGACCGTCGCGTGGGTCAGCTTCGGAAAGGCGACCTCGAGGTCGCGCTCGCGGAGCATCCCGAACGCCTGCGGGCTCGTGACCTCGTGGATGAGGTGGAGCCCGACGAACAGCTGATCCTGTCCAGTCGGCAGGCGAGTTACCTTGTGTCGATCCCAGACCTTGTCGTACAGTGTGCCCTTGCTCATTCCTCTACTACCGTATCGCTATCGGACTGTCGTCCGTGTTCGGTCCCGCGCTCGAAAACGCGGTTCGCGTCGTCGGCCCGCTTCGGCGGCGTGTGGTCGACGTCGCTCATCGTTCCGGTCGTGTCGGTCTCGTCCGCTCCGTCGGCCTCGGTCGTCTCCGACGTACCGCCGTCAGCGGCGACGATCGGCCCGCGGCTGAACAGCCGGCCAGCCGTCTCCCCCGTGTGGGGATTCGTATGGCTGATCTCGCCCATCGTGTCCGTCGTCGTGTCGTTTTCGCTCATGGTTCTCGGGTTCCGGTGTTAGTCGTCCGCCTGCACCGTGGCGGACTCCGCTTCGTCTTCGGTTTCTCCCTCCTCGGCCCAGCTGAACAGGTCACGCAGTCGCTCGCCGACCTCCTCGATCTCGTGGTCCTTCTCGGCCTGGTTGAGCTGCGTGTAGACGGGCCGGTTCGCCTGATTCTCCGAGATCCACTCGGTTGCGAACTCGCCGTTCTGGACCTGCTCGAGCACTTCGTCCATGTTCTCGCGAACGTGGTCGTCGATCACGTCGTCGCCGCGGGTGAGCCCGCCGTACTCGGCGGTGTCGGAAACAGAGTCCCACATCGCGCCGAGCCCGCCCTCGTACATGAGGTCGACGATGAGCTTCATCTCGTTCATGCACTCGAAGTAGGCCATTTCGGGGCTGTAGCCGGCGTCGACCAGCGTCTCGTAGCCCGTTTTGATCAGTTCGGCGATGCCGCCACAGAGGACGGCCTGCTCGCCGAAGATGTCCGTCTCGGTCTCCTCGCGGAAGCTCGTCTCGACGACGCCGGCGCGAGTACAGCCGATCCCCTTCGCGTACGCGAGCGCACGCTCCTTCGCATCGCCGGTTTCGTCCTGGTAGACCGCGAGCAGTCCGGGGGTTCCCTCGTCGTTCTCGTAGTTGCGGCGAACCAGATGGCCCGGTGACTTCGGTGCGATCATCGTCACGTCGATGCCCTCCGGGGGCTGGATCTGGTTGTAGTGAATGTTGAAGCCGTGGGCGAACTGCAGCGTGTTCCCCTCCTCGAGTTCCGATTCGATGTCCGCGTAGACCGCCGGCTGAACCGTATCGGGAACTAACACGGAGATGACGTCGGCTTGCGAGGCTGCCTCGACCGGCGTCGTCACGTCTAACCCATCGGCTTCGGCCGCGTCGCGCGAGGACGAGTCCTCGCGCAGGCCGACGACCACGTCGACCCCGCTGTCGTTGAGGTTCAGCGCGTGGGCGTGGCCCTGGCTCCCGTAGCCGAGAACGGCTACTGTCGCGTTTTCGAGATACGATCCGTCCGCGTCGTCGTCGTAGTAGATGTCGGTGTTGAATTCGTCAGTCATTGGTAGCTGTCTCTGTGTATTGTCCGTCGTAGTTCGCCTCGTCGGCGGGCTGTCCCGTCGAATCGGACGCGGCGGTCCGATCGGTGCCGCGGGCCAGCGCCGTCGTCCCGGTCCGGGAAATCTCTCGGATCCCGAACTGGCTGAAGGTATCGATTGCGGCCTCGATCTTCTGGCGCGCGCCGGTCACTTCTATCGTCGCCGTCTCCGGACTCGAGTCGACCGTCTTGGCGTTGTACATGTCCGCGACGGCGGCGACCTGGCCGGGTCGATCGGCGTCGACCTTGATGAGCGCCAGTTCCCGACGCATCGCGTCGGGCTTGAGTTCGCGCACGGAGATCACCGGCACCAGTTTGCGCAGTTGCTTTTCGACCTGATCGATCCCCGGATCGGGTTCCTCGACGACGATCGTGATTCGCGCGTGATCGTCGTTTTCCGTGGGGCCGACGGTCAGGCTCTCGATGTTGAACTGCCGCCGCGAGAACAGTCCCGAGACGTCCGAGAGGACGCCCGGTTCGTGTTCGACCAGCGCCGAGATGACGGTGCGCCGGGGCTCGTGGGTCACTTCGACCTCCGGATCGATGCGAATGCCCTGTTTGTTGCGCCGTCCCGCGGGGGTCGGGCGCGTTTCGGGTTCGGGCCCGTCGAGACCGCGTTTCATAGCTGGTCCTCCGTCAGTGCGAACTGACCGTTGTCGCCGCCGCTTGGCACCATCGGGTAGACGTTGGCGTCGGGATCGATATGAACGTCGATCACCGACGGGCCGTCGTAGGCGATCGCGGCGTCGATCGTTTCGGCGACATCGTCGTAGTCGTCGATCCGGTACCCGCTCGCACCGAAGGCCTCCGCGAGCTTGTCGAACTCCGGCATCCAGTGGTAGTCCGACGCGGAGTGACGGCCGTCGAAGAAGGCGTCCTGCCACTGTCGAACCATGCCGATGTACTCGTTGTTGAGTACGGCAACCGTGATGTCGAGGTTCTCGCGGACGGCGACCGACAGCCCCTGCAGCGTCATCAGGAACGAGCCGTCGCCGTCGATGCAGACGACCTCCTGATCGTCGTCGGCTGCAAGTCGCGCGCCGATCGCCGAGGGCAGCCCGTAGCCCATCGTCCCGAGCCCGTGACTCGAGACCCAGGTGCGGGGCTCAGTGTAGGTCCAGTACTGACAGGCCCACATCTGGTGTTGGCCGACGCCGGTGGTGACGATCGCTCGGTCGCTCGTGGCCTCGTCGAGTGCCTCGACGACGAACTCCGGCTGGACCGGCTCGTCCTCGGGCGCGTCGTAGGCCATCGAATAGTCGGATTTCCACTGCTGGCACTGTGCGCGCCACTTTTTCGCTTCCGGCGAGGTGTCGACGGCCTCGGAGAGTTGCTCGACGACCGTTTCGGCGTCGCCGATCAGCGGGTAGTCCGCATGGATGTTCTTCGAGATCTCCGCGGGGTCGATGTCGACGTGGATGAGCTCCGCGTCGGGCGCGAAGGTCTCGATCCCGCCGGTCAGCCGGTCGTCGAATCGGGTCCCGATCCCGATCAGCGTGTCACAGTGGGTGATCGCCATGTTGGCATAGCCGGTGCCGTGCATGCCCGCCATCTCGAGGGAGAGTTCGTGATCCTCGGGGAACGCGCCGATGCCGGGCATCGTGGTGATGACCGGGATCTCGTGTTCGATGGCGAACTCGCGGCAGGCCTCGCTGGCCTCGCCCTTGATGACGCCGCCGCCGAGCAACATGGCGGGGCGGTCGGCGTTCTCGATCCGCTCGGCCGCGGCCGCGACGATCTCCGGATCCGCTCGCTCCTGCACCCGATAGGTGTCAGGAACTGCGGGGGCGTCGGGCTCGCAGTCGGTCTCGCCGTTCGTGACGTCTTTGGGGAGGTCGACCAGGGTCGGTCCCGGTCGGCCCGCGCCGGCGAGCGCGAACGCCTCGCTGACGTCGCTGCCGACGCGATCCGAGTCGCTCGCGAAGGTGTTGTCCTTCGTGATCGGCGTCGTGACGCCCGTGGTATCGGTCTCCTGAAACGCGTCGTTGCCGACGAACTCGGTCGGGACCTGCCCCGTCAGCGCGAGCAGCGGATCCGAGTCCATGTCGGCGTCCGCGATGCCGGTAACGAGGTTTGTCGCGCCCGGCCCCGAGGTTGCGAGGCAGACGCCCGGCTCGCCCGAGACGATGCCGTATGCGTCGGCCGCGTGGGCTGCGCCCTGCTCGTGGGCCATCGTCACGTGACGAATGTCCGAGTCATAAAGCGCGTCGTAGACGGGCATGATCGCTCCGCCCTGGACGCCGAAGGCGTACTCGACGCCCGCGTTCTCGAGCGCGCGAACGACGGCTTCTGCGCCCGACGTGACGGGGGCGGGCGTCGTCTCGGCGTCGCCGGCCGCCGCGTCGTCCTCGGTGGCCGCGTCGGGTGCGGCGCTGTCGGTGATCTGGTCGTCGTCCTGTTCGTCATCCGGTGGTGTGACCTTTGCTGCGCGTTCGCTCATCGATTGCCTCCCGCCGGTGTGCGGCGATCGGGTGGTGTACGGTAGTGTGTCATCTGCTGTGTTACTGATCGCTCGGAGAACGATGCGGATTCCGGTCCGAAGCTACGAGGTACTGAAAATGGGGCTAGAACGCCCCTACAATACGAATCGGAGCGAGCGCGCTGGTGCCGACCGTGTGAACGCGAGCCGACAGGGGAGCGCGGACCGTCATTACTGTCTACGTAGCTCCCTCGAGGGTGATAATCCTTACGAGTCGCATCCGTCCGTCCGCTCGAGCGCGACAGCAGGGGCTCGCGGCCGGTGGCAAACGGTGAGGACATTCCTCAGGCGCGCACCTCCTCTTGCTCCTGCTGGCGTTCGACGCCAGCCTCTTCGGCGAAGCGCTCGAGGATGTCGACCGTCACGCGGCGCTTCTCGGCTCCGTAGTCCTTGACGCGGCGGGTGACCGCCTTGACCTGCTCGTCGGTAGGGTCGAAGCCGCACTCGACGAGCCGCTCTCGGACCGAGTGGGTACCGGTGTGTTTCCCCATGACGAGCTTGCGCTCGGCACCGACCATCTCGGGGGTCATGACGCCGGGTTCGAAGGTGTCGGAGTTTTCGATGACGCCGGCGGCGTGGATGCCGCTCTCGTGGGAGAAGGCGTTGTCGCCGACGACGGGTTTGTTGCCCGGCGTCGCCATCCCGCTTTTCTCTTCGACGATCTCCGATAGTTCGGTGATGCGCGTCGTGTCGATCCCCGTATCGCACTGGTAGAGCGACTCGATGGCCATCACGTACTCCTCGTAGGCCGCGTTGCCGGCCCGTTCGCCGATCGAGTTGACCGACACCTGCGCCTGGGCCGCGCCGGCCTCGATACCGGCCAGCGCGTTAGCGGTGGCCAGCCCGAAATCGTCGTGCGTGTGCACGTCGACCCGCGCGTCGGTGTGGGCACAGACCTTCTCGATCATGGCCCGAAAGCGGGTCGGCGTCGCGACGCCGCACGTGTCCGGAATGTTGATCCAGTCGGTACCCGCGTCCGAGACCGCCTCGATGACCTCGAGCAGGTACTCCTCGTCGGTTCGAGTCGCATCCATCGGCGAGAACATGCAGGTCGCGCCCGCCTCTTTGATGCGTTCGACCGAGTCGACTGCGCGCTGTACGACTTCCTCCCGGGTGGCGTGCATCGAATCCTCAATCTGGACGTCGCTGGTGGACACGAACGTGTGCACCATCTCGACGCCGGAATCGAGCGCCGCTTCGATGTCCCCGTCGACGACGCGGGCTAACCCGCAGGTCGTCGAACTGGTTGCCGAAGCGATGTCACGAACGGCCTCGAACTCGGCGTCCGAGTTGACGGGGAATCCGGCCTCGATGACGTGGGTTCCCATCTCGTCCAGAATGGACGCGATCTGCCGTTTGTCGTCGTAGGAAAACGATGTGCCGGGCGACTGCTCGCCGTCCCGGAGGGTCGTATCGAAGACACGTGCTGACTCTATTTCGTCAGTGGAATCTAACGTGCCCTGGAAGAACTCGACCCCCCTGATTGGTATCAGAGGATGGGCTGTCTTGTGAAGACATTGTATCTGAATCCGAGGTGCGACGAGATATATAAACCTAACGCTGTGAGCAGCGGACAGCGGTCGCGGGCTCTGCCAGTTCCGATCAGATTCATTGCGAAACCGCACGACTGCGACGGCCTAGTATCTGATAGTATCTCCTAATACTGTTTAGGCACTCTCCAGCAATCTGCCCCGAATATCGAGCATCGAACCCGAATTACCGGCCGTTCGATCTCATTTGCCCCGTTCGAGCGCTGGCGCGCGGTCGACTGTGGACGTTCGATCACCGCTCGCATCCTCGAGTCAACATACTACTGTTCCGCCCCGACTTCCAGCGTAGATAGTAGACATTCATCCACCATTGGCGATGGGCGGTGGGGATCGGACCGACAATCAGGTGGCGTTGCTACGCTCCGTGGACTCATCGCACCCCACGCCAAGTAGGGACTCGAATCGGCGGAACGGAACCCCTCCGGAAGCAGTCGCGCGTGTGAGCGTTTTATGTCCGGTCGTGGTAGGACGGCGCGCATGACGACCGACGAGATCACCGACTTGCTGACCGGGGCGTATATCGACGAATTCGAGACCGTGATGAACTACCAGACCAACGCGATCGTGCTCGATGGCATCCACGCCGAGGAGGTCAAGGCGAGCCTCGAGGAGGACATTCAAGAGGAGCTCGGCCACGCGAAAATGCTCGGCGAACGCCTGAAACAGCTAGACGAATCCCCGCCCGGCTCGGAGTCGTTCGAGGCCAACCAGCACAGCCTGCAGCCGCCCGAAGATACCACTGACGTCCAGTCAGTCATCGAGGGCGTCCTCGAGGCCGAGGAGTCCGCCATCGAGACCTACCGGTCGCTGATCGAGGCCGCAACCGACGCGAACGATCCGGTCACGGAGGACGTGGCGGTGACGATTCTCGCGGACGAGGAGGCCCACCGGACCGAGTTCCGCGGCTTCCAGAAGGAGTTCCCGATGGACTGACAGACAGACGGTTGTTGGAATTAAATAACCGATATATTCATTCACTAATAAAAATCCAATATCTTGGTAAACAGTGACCGACAAGCAGTACAAGCTACTGCGCCGATCCCTGTAACTGCCCCTGCGCAAGCCGGACTACATGTGATATAGCTTCCAAGAGAACCGCCACAACCTGCGCACGGCCCAAAGCACAGGCGGTTATTTGAATAGGTTTCTGGCTCTTCTGTATATCGGTGATTCGAGCCAGTCCCGGTTTTTTGCGGCCTCTTCGAGTTTTTCTAACGCCTCTTTTTCGTCGAGCACGTCTCTTTTGACAAATGCTTTTAGGATGATCGGGGAGATAGCGACCCTCGCTTCTACTACTGGTTGTAGTTCTGGGAGCGCTCGGAGATCGTCGGTAATCAAGAAATCGGACTCTAATTGATTTGTGAGTTCAATGGTGGTGGCCTCTCCTTCGTCTATTCGAGAGGACTGTAAGTCAGTGTTTTCGGTGTTGTGGATGTTTATTCGGTGAGTTTGAGCCAAGACTGTTTGAGCGGCTTTTGCATGCCGATCTTCATACTCGCTGGTCGCCTTGAGCTCTTCGAGCACTGTTTCTGTGGTGTGAATATCGAAATCGGATACCAGGGTGTCGAGGAGGTCAATGCTGGCTACTGTGATCAAGGCGCTTGTATCGGCGACAATCATTCAAAATTGAGACCTGCGATTTTCAGAGATCGGCAAGTTCTTGGGCTACTTCTTCGCCTTGGTCGAGAAGGGTTTTCGAAGTCTTTACTGCTTCAGCGTCCTGCCTACCGATGAATTCTTTGAGCACCTCGAAGGAGATTTGATCGTCCAAGTAGAGTTCGATGACTGCTTCTTTGAATTTTTCGTTGTCCTCTACGTCTTCTAGGTATTCTTGGAGGGCCTCTTTGAGGATCTCCGTCCGATTTTTATGCGTGATTTCGGCTGCGACGTCGGTTTTCTGAATCAAGTTTTCCGGAAGCCGAAAGTTGACTCGTGTATTTCCCATTTGCAAACTCCCTCTTGTACATACATTGTACCCACATATTGAAGTATCTATCCACTCGGCCCACTCTTCTCCTTTCTGAATTGCACTCTTCATAGTAGAAGTATCCGCATCGCTGAGAAGAATTTCGTGGGAGAACGTTTTTCTCGTCCCGGTTCGAGCCACCCTGTATGAGCGATTTCGACCTCGACCTTCGGACCGTCGAGGAGCACATCGACGACGAACTCGAGCTCGAGGGCAGTATCATCCTCGGCTTCCTCGATGGAGAGACGCCGGACGACGAGTGGCTCGAGGCGATTTCGAAGGGAAACGTGCTCGTGCTCAACGTCGACGGCGACGTCAACGAACTGGCCGCGGGATTCGCGCGAGATATCAAGGAGTCGGGCGGGAATCTCGTCCACTTCCGGGGGTTTCTGCTCGTGACACCGCCTGGCGTGGACGTGAGTACGGAGCGACTGTAGTCGTCTCGCGAACGACCGGCAAAGCAAAGTGGTCGAATTTCGATGCCGTCTCGATCGTGCCTCGATGAATGAAGAGCGCGTTCTACTGACACTGGCAACACGGAGGGGCCACACCCTCCCCAGCCGATTCGCTCACTCACTCCGTTCGTTCGCTCATCCCTCGCACAGTGTGAGTCGCGTCTCGCTTTCGCTCGCCGCGACACAGCGCGCGCCACCGCATGGTTGTTCCCCGTTTCGAAGTGCAGACGCCCTCACGCCACGGTAAACGTTAGGAAGTGGCCGTCCGGATCGCGGATGACGACCTCTTCATCTGCCTCCCGCTCGAGCGAACCGATCCGATCGCGCACCGCCTCGAGCGCAGCGGCCGGCTCGTCGGTTTCGAATCCGAGGTCGACGTGGACGCCGCCGCGGGCGTCGGCGATTCCGAGGTGGGGTTCCCAGAGCTCGAGAGCCATCGGCCCGTGGAGTCGGACGCGCTTTCGGTCGTCGCCCTCGTCGACCGTTTCGAATCCGAGATCCTCGTAGAAGGCCTGTGCGCGCTCGAGATCCGCGACCTCGAGGACGACCTCGAAGATGCCGTCGATTCCCGGCCCCGCGACGTCCTGTTGACCGAGTTCGACGCAGTTGCCATCGGGATCGTACAGGTAGAGCGATCGGGAGGGGCCAAAGCGCGCCTCCTCGAGGTCGTAGTTGTCGTCGAGGCGGTCCCACCAGTCGTCGTACTCGGCCGCGGGGATCGAGAACGCAAAGTGCGTGTGGAGCCCGCCCCGCGGGAGCGCCGCCGGTCGGCGGAGCACGAGATCGGTGTTGCCCGCCGCGAAGACGAGTTCGTCCGCCCCGCGCTCGCGACACGTTAATCCCAAGGTCTCCTCGTAGAACGTCCCCGCGACCTCGAGGTACTTGGCCTCGAGGGCAAGCCAGTCCAACCCGGTTAGCATACGCGGACGTACGCGAAGCGCGTGCATAGAAGCGTCGCCGGTTGCCCCGGCGGGTGGCTCGAGTCCGGTCGGCCGCGCTCCGGCGACTGACCGGTCGGTACAGTGGTCGCCGAGGTTTATGGAGCGACGGCCCAAAGGATGGCAGTATGACTTCCCGCGTCGACGAACGCGAGACCGAGTTCCGCGAGATCGACCGCTTCGAGAACGGCGTCGGCTGGATCGCCTACCCCGACGAACGGATGCAACGTGCCAGCCACGCCCTCGCGGTCGACGGCGAGGTCTGGGTGATCGACCCGGTCGACGCCGCAGGGATCGACGACCTGTTCGCCGAGTTCGGTGACGTGACCGGTGTCGTCGTCACGCTCGACCGGCACAAACGCGACGCGGCCGCGGTCGCGGACCGCCACGATGTCCCCGTCTACCTGCCCGAATTCTTCGACGGCGTCACCGAAGACATCGACGCCGCGGTCGCCCGCTTCGACGACGAACTCTCCGATACCGGGATCCGCGCCATCACGATCGTCGACAACCGCTTCTGGCAGGAAGTCGCCCTCTACAACCCGGCCGACGGGACGCTTGTCGTCCCCGAAGCGGTCGGGTCGGTGGCGTACTTCCAGGCCGGCGACGAGGAACTCGGCGTCCATCCGATGTTGCGGCTGAACCCACCGCGGACGGCCCTCCGCGGCGTTGCACCCGAGCGCGTGCTCGTCGGCCACGGCACTGGCGTGATGGCGGACGCCGCGCGCGTCCTCGAGACCGCGCTCGCCAACTCCAGAAAAGGCGCGCCACGGCTGTACGCTACCACAGCCTGGGAGCTGCTTCCCGTTTAACGCGTCCGGGAACCGATCGGGACGAGACAGCACGGCTCCCTGGAGAGGCATACAGCTAAACTCCCGGCCACCCAAAGGGACCCTGTGGTCTACGTAACTCGCGCACTCGTCGACGTCCTTCTGGACCTGGCGAGCGACGCCGACCCTAACGACGTGACGACCGGCGTTTCGGTCACGCCGGCGAGCGAACTCGAGGGCGCGGACGCGATCCCGCCCGAAACACCCGTTTTCACCGACTTCTTTCTCCCCGATCCCGACAACTCCGTCAACGCCGTCTTCGGCGTCGATCTCTCGACGCCCGCGCGCCAGGCCCAGGGTCGGTTCGTCTCCCACCCCGTCGGCGAGCTCGAGGTGACGCGCCGGGACCACCTGGCAGAAGTCATCTTCGTCGCCGTCCCGCCGTGGGGACCCGACGATCGGTCGTTCGCCGCGTTCGACCGGAGCGGCAACCGGCGGACCCTCGAGATCATCGACGCCTCGCCGCCGGGGCAGTCGTTGACCGATTGATCGATACCGTCCGACGGCGACCGGACACGTCGACTGCGTAGCGCGGCTGCTATCCGTCAAGCAGTGATGCTCACTCGTTACTGGGATCTGGCAATCTCAAAAATAGCTGAAGTTAGGTCAGCCCCCTAGCGGCAGCTCTCCGTCTCCGATGATCCGGTCGATGATGCGATCGGGGTTCCGGTCGCGTCCATCGTCGTCACTGTCGTTGGATGGAAAGTCCGGGATGTGAGGCATGCCTTTCCCTCGTGCATAGCGATGCGCTCGAGGCAAAAAACGGTGTTCCGGACCCTCTACCGGGGCCATCTGCGGTCCCACAGGAGCGTTCGATGCGGAGTCGGCCGCGGCCCCGGGTCGCTCGAGGCGGACGGGCAGGGGTGTCTCGGGTAGTACTGGGCAGCTCAGATCGGTTCAGGCCGGCTCACTCGAGATAGCCCAGCCCGCGGAGCTGTTCGGTGATCTCTTCGAACTCGGCTTCGGTGAGTTCACCCTCCCGCTGGTGCTGGATGACGATGCTGCGCAGCAGGAATCGGACGAGGTCACTCGTGCTCTGGAAGCTCGTTCCCTCGATGGTTTCATCGACGCGGTCCGCGAGATCCTTCGGAATCGACACCGTGGTGTAGTCGGTCATACGCCATACTCTGTCGCGGGCCCCAAATGCGTGTCGACAGGTCGATGGTCGCCACCGACCCGGTGGTCGATGGCTCACGCGGCTGTCGGCCGGGTTGCCGTTGGCTGCGGTTGCTGTCGGCCGAAATTGCTGGTAGCGGAGGGCGGTTGACAGTAGGCAGTTGACAGTGGGCAGTTGGCAGCGTCGACAGCGTTCGACGAACAGTCACTGTTCGGTGACACTCCGCTACCGTCTCCACAGGCATTTTTATATCCGGCTCCGTAGCGGGAGGTACAGGTATGGGAGTCCGGCCACCATCGAGCGGAGACGACGAGGAAACCGACAGTATCGAGTTCGGCATTGCGGCCGTCGACGCTCATCTCAGCGATTCCGATCTCTCCTTTCCGGCCACGAAGGACGACGTCAGAGCCGAGATCGGCCACGAGAACGTACCCTACGACGTTCACGGGAACGACGTGCCGCTGAGCGAGATGCTCGCCGAAGTCCCGACTGAGCAGTTCGACTCGCGCCAGGAGCTGTTGAACGCGCTCCATCAACCCTTCGAGGAGTACCGCCGAAACAACTCGAACGGGGTCGTCGCCCAGTTCCGCTCGCTATTGCCCTTCTGAATTTTCACTGTCGATGAAATATCGCTGACAGCGAACAATAGCGGTGTCAGTGAAAGAGCCATATTTACAAAATGGAAACGAAGATGATGAGCGTCCTGCTATCGTGGCAACACGGAATCGCCACGCCCTCCCCAGCCGATTTCTACTCACGGCGGCTCCGCCGCCGTCTGCTTACGAGCCTGCGGCCCGTTCGCATGGTCTGCGAGACCGCCGGTCTCGCACTATTCGTATGGTTCGCGGAACCCCCGGTTCCGCGCTAACGCTCGCTCCTGTCGTCACTCGCTACACTCGTGACGACCCCGCACAGCTTCGTACCGTGATTCGCTTTTCGCTCATCACGGTACAGCGCGCGCCACAGCACGCTGGTTGACCGGCTGATAGATGTGGATTATCTGAACGTTTTGGGTAGACCGCAGCCCTCTTTCGGCAGTTCACGACACCCGCCGTCACTCGTTGTTCGACTCTCGAGCGATCCGCTCGAGTCGCCGCCGCTGCTCGCGGTGGAGGGTCACGAGCATGTCCGAGAGGACGCCGAACATGAGGAGCTGGACGCCCAGTAGGATGGCGGCCGCCGAGGCGAGAGCCATGACTTCGTGGCTCTGGGTGTACTGGATCCACTCCCAGAGGACATAGACCGCGATGAGACTGCCCGAGAAGATCCCGGCGACCCCGAGACTGCCGAAGTAAAACAGGGGGTTGTTGGTCTTGGCCAGCGAGTACAGCGTGAGCAGGATCGTTCCGCCGTCTGTGACCGGGTGGAGATTGGTTTCGGACTCGTCGGGCCGAGCGCGGTAACTGACCGGGACGACCGTCGTCTCGACGCCGTGTTTGACGCATTCGACGGCGAGTTCGGTCTCGATCGTGAACCCGTCGGAGTCAAGCGAGAGCCGTTCGAACGACTCGACGGTGAACGCTCGGTAGCCTGAGAGGATGTCCTCGTAGTTGGCTCCGTGGACGAACCCGAACGCGCGGTTGATCATCCGATTGCCGAAGCCGTTCAACGCGCGCATCGCGTCGTCGTCCATCTCGGCGAAGCGGTTGCCGATCACGTGCTCGTACCCTCGCGAGAGCGGTTCGACCATCTTGTCGGCGTCGGCCGGATCGTAGGTGCCGTCGCCGTCGGCCATCAGTACGTACGGGACAGTGACGTACTCGAGGGCCTCGCGGACGGCCTGGCCCTTTCCGTCACCGGACTGGACCAGCACTTCGGCGCCGTGCTCGCGAGCGATCTCGCGAGTGCCGTCGGTCGAGTTGCCGTCGACGATGACGACGTTCGTGTACCCCTGCTCGTAGAAGCCCTCGATCACGTCGGCAATCGTGGTCGCCTCGTCGAGCGTCGGGATGAGAACGCAGACGTCGTCGGGCGAGATCTCGCGGGCGTCCTCGGTCGCGGCGACCTCCCCTGCGCCGTCCGAGAGGATGCTCGAGCCCGCACGTACTGCGTCATCTTCCATCGGACAGTATTCGCCCGCGTACCCGCAAAAGGCTACTGATTGAGTAGTGTCGGGCTTTTACGTCGGACTGGCTTCGACGCGGCCACCGCCTCGTCACCAGGTCAGACCTTCGTAGACCTCGAGGGACTCCTCGTCGATCTCGATCCGCCGACCGTCGACCACGACGGAGCGTGCCATTCCCTCGAACGACAGGTCATCGAACTCCGGCCAGTCGGTCGCAACGACTGCGCCGTCGGCCCCCTCGAGCGCGCTTTCGGCCGACTCCGCGTACTCGATCTCGGGAAAGTCGGGTCGAACGTTTTCGATCGCGACCGGATCGTAGGCGACGATTTCCGCGCCGCGATCCCGGAGCTGCTCGATCACGTCCAGCGCGCGGGACTTGCGCACGTCGTCAGTCCCGGGCTTGAACGAGAGTCCGAGGACCGCGATTCGGGCCCCCTCGAGGGCGACGTGCTCCTCGAGCAGGGCCACGAGCCGCCGCGGCTGTTCGTCGTTGACCGCGACGGTCGCATCGAGCAGTTCGGGATCGTAGCCCTGCTCGCGAGCGCCGGCGCGCAGCGCGTTGACGTCCTTGGGGAAACAGGAGCCGCCCCAGCCGAGTCCCGAGCGCATGAATCGCTCCGAAACCCGGTCGTCGAGCCCGACCGCCTCGAGCACCTCGTATGCGTCCGCGTCGTACTCCCTGGCGATGTTCCCGAGTTCGTTGACCAGCGAGACCTTCGACGCGAGAAAGGCGTTGTTCGCGTACTTGATGAGTTCGGCCTCGCGGATGTCCGTCTCGACGAGGTCCGTCTCCTCGCGCGCAAGAATGGGCGCGTACAGTTCTCGGAGGGTCGCGGCAGCCCCCTCGCTCGCAGTCCCGAGAACGACCTTGTCCGGCTCGAGGAAGTCCTCGACCGCGGTCCCCATCCGGAGGAACTCGGGGTTCATCGCGAGCTCGAGGCCGTCGCCAATCTCCGTTCCGGATTCGGCCTCGAGGATCGGCCCGACGACGTCTTCGGTCGTGCCGGGCAGGACCGTGCTCTTGACGACCACGAGGTGCTCGCTGTCTTTGTCGGCCAGCGCGCGGCCGAGCGACTCCGCACCGGCTCGCATGATCGCGAGGTCGAGACTGCCACTCTCGGACTGGGGCGTGGGCAGACAGAGAAACGTAACGTCCGTGTCGCGGACTGCATCGTAGTCCGTCGTCGCGCGGAGGTTTGTGCCCGCGTGGTCGGCGATTCGTTGCTCGAGACCCGACTCGTGGATCGGTGCCTCCCCGGCGTTTATCGTCGCGACGATTTCATCGTCGATCTCAACGTTCGTGACGTCGTAACCGAGGTCGGCGAGACAGGCGGCGATTGTGGTGCCGACGTAGCCGCTGCCGACGATGGAGACGTTCATAGGGGACGGGATGCGGGGTGGACGTTAGACGTTTTTGGGTTCGAGCACACCGACTTGTCCCGATCGGCGACCGTCACCAACACGAAAGCTATTCTTGTCGTTCGAGACTCCCTAGAGAGACATGCAGGAACCCTTCGGCCACCGCGGCCGTCTCGCGGCGGGCATCGTCCTCCTCGCCGTTCTGGCCGGGCTCGTCCTGTGGGCGGGCGCGGTCCCCTCCGATCTGATGAGCGGCGGCTATCCGGACGAAGTCGACGTCACCCCGAACCGCGAGGCCTACGTAGGCGAGCAGGTCGTCCTCGGCGGTCGCGTCGTCGACACGGACCCCGTCATCATCGCGACGCGCGCCAGCGGCTACGGCAGGTTCACCCTCGTCAACGCGGACGACGGACTCCAGAACTCGGATGCGCCCCTCGAACAGGGTGACCGCGTGAGCGCGTTCGGAACCCTCGAGGACGAGTCGACCCTTGTCGTCGACCGAACGACGATCGGCGATACGGCCGGGACGACGTACATGCTCCTCGTCTCGTTTTTCGGCGGGCTCTGGGCGTTCGGCCGATTCGCCCGCGACTGGCGCTTCGATTTCGGTCGGTTCGCGGTCGTCCCCCGGGACGAGCCGATCTCCCTTCGGGACGTGATTCCCGGGACTCGAGGCGGCGCGAGCGGCGGTGATCGGAGTGACTGACGTCCTCACGCACGTTCTCGTCGGCTACGTCATCGGGACGCTCCTGTCGATTCGGTACGCGCGGCTGCGGCGAGCGCACGTGACGCTCGTGATGATCGGCGCGCTCTCTCCGGACTTCACGAAGATCGACCTCGTGTTCCCGGACGAACTCGTTAGCTACCTGCTCGACATCCCCTTCTCGTGGGCGCCGCTCCACCTTCTCGGCGGAACGATCGTCGTGACGCTCTTCGGCTCGCTCCTGTTCGCACCGGAGTACCGCCGGGACGTCGTCGTACTCGTCGCGATCGGTGCGGCGTCACACCACGTCCTCGATCTGGGCCTCATGACCTCGACGGGATACTCCTACGCCGCGTTCTGGCCGCTGACCGAGTACCGACTGCCGGCAGGCGGGCTCTACCTGAGCACCGACCGCTGGCCGGCGCTCGTCGCCGGGCTGTGTGCGGTACTCGTCTGGGCGCTCGAGCGACGGGTCGGCGTGGGGGGATATGAGGATTCGGCATCGCTCGAGTGAAAGTGGTGAGGTGGAGAGAGGATCTCAATCGCGGCTCTAACGAGTGCTGTCGTTATTCGGCCGGTGCCGCGACCTCGGCATCGGTCAGTCGCTCCTCGGCTCGATCCCTGTCTTCGGGATACCCCACGTCGATCCGCCAGCCGCCCATCCGAATCGCGTCGATCGTCCGGCCGGACTGGATAAGTAGGTCAATCGCGTCCGGCAGTTCGTACTCGCCGCGATCGGAGGGCTGGACGAGGTGGCACGCGTGGAAGATCTCCGGCGTAAAGGTGTAGAACCCCGTCATGACGAGATTGGATGGCGGATCGTCGGGTTTCTCCATCACTTCCACGATCTCGCCGTACTCGTTCGTGTCGAGGACGCCGTATCTCGAGGCCTCCTCGTAGGGGACTTCCTCGACGAGGAAGGCGGCATCGGCGCGCTCTTCCTGCTGGCGGTTGATCACGTCGCCGAGATTCGATCGGAAGACGTTGTCCCCGAGCATGAGCATGAAGTCGTCGTCGATGTGGGGTTCCGCCTGCAGGATGGCGTGGGCGAGGCCGAGCTGCTCGCGCTGGTGGGCGTAGGTGATGGGGATATTCTTGTATTCGTCCCCGTAGCGTTCTATTATCTTCTCCTTCATGTAGCCGACGACGAGGACGAACTCGGTCGCACCGATTTCGATGAGGTTGTCCATGACGTCCTCGAGGAGGGGGTTGCCGTCGACTTCGACGAGGACCTTGGGTTTGTCGTCGGTGAGGGGCCGGAGGCGAGTTCCTTTGCCAGCGGCCAACACGACTGCTTGCATATTCCCATCGATAATACTTGATTACTATATGTCTTTGGGCTGGAGGCAAACATCATATCAGAGATCATTTCATGAGAATTGTGAATATAGACGTAATTAGAGATAGTACTTAACGGTTCGTTCTAACCCTTCTTCGAAGGACCAAGACGGCTTCCATTCAAGACGTTTGATTTTGTCCGTCTCGAGTGCATACCGCTGGTCGTGACCTGCCCGGTCCTCGACGAATGTAATTTGGTCTTTCGATCCGCCAACAGCGTCGAGAATCGCCTCGGTCACCTCGAGATTTGTTCGCTCTTCACCAGAGCCGATGTTGTACACCTCTCCGGGGTCGCCGTCACGGAGGACGAGATCGAGCGCGCGGCAGTTATCCTCGACGTAGATCCACTCACGGACGTTTGATCCGTCACCGTACACGGGGAGACCGTCACCCGCAGCGGCCTTCCGGATGAATTTTGGAATGAGTTTCTCTGGATGCTGTCGTGGGCCGAAGTTGTTACAGGTGCGGGTGATGAGGACAGGTAGATCGTGCGTCATCCCGTAACTTTTGGCGAGCAAATCGGCACTGGCTTTCGTCGCCGCGTACGGATTTCGCGGGTTCAATTTATCGTCTTCTCTGAATGTACCATCGAGGATCTGTCCATATACTTCGTCCGTCGAGATCTGGAGAAATCGATCTATATCTGCATCGACCGCGGCGTCAAGGAGAATTTGGGTTCCCTCGACGTTCGTCGTGACGAACGGGCCTGCGCCCTTGATGGAGCGATCGACGTGCGATTCAGCGGCGAAGTTGACGACTGCATCCGCGTCCGCGACGAGATCGTGGACGAGTTCGCGATCACAGATATTCCCTTCGACAAATTCGTGGTTCGGCTGCTCGAGAACCCCCTCAAGATTGTCGAGTGAACCAGCGTAGGTCAGCGCGTCAAGTGTGACGACTTCGTCCTCTCGGTTCTCGAGCAGATAGCGGACGTAGTTAGAGCCGATGAATCCCGCGCCGCCAGTAACGAGTATTCGCATATGATCACCTGCATCCCAGCACGTATTTACAGTTTCGGGAAGGCAGGTCGTATATGACGGTGCTCGTTCTCGGTGCAAGTGGATTACTCGGGAGTGCGCTCGTAGGCCAGTGCCTTGAGCAATCGATCGACGTAGTTGGGACGTATCATTCAACCGCTCCGTCATTCGAAATCCCACTCGAACAGCACGATATCCGTCACACGGCGGAATTCCAGACACTACTGGACAAATATCTGCCCAACACCGTGGTGAATTGCGCTGCAATGACGGACGTTGATGGCTGTGAGTCTGACCGAGAAAGGGCGTTCGACGTCAATGGAACTGCCCCTGGAGAACTCGCTCGTAGCTGTGCGACACGTGACATTCAGTTCGTTCACATCTCGACGGATTATGTCTTCAACGGCGAAGCGACGGCACCGTACGACGAAATGGAATCGACAGCGCCGATTCAGGTATACGGTGAATCGAAGCTCGCCGGTGAAGAAGCCGTCCGAGCTGTCGATGGTGAGAACTTGGTTACTCGGTTGTCGTTCGTCTACGGGGTTCGTGGAGATACGAACGACCTCGTTGGCTTTCCATCCTGGGTTCGCGATACACTACAAGCGGGCGACGAGGTTCCGCTGTTCGTCGATCAGCACCTCACACCGACTCGGGCAGGTCAGGCGGCTGCGACGATCCTTGACCTCCTTGAGTCAGGTGCGGAGAGCGTGTATCATATTGCGAGTCGATCATGCGTGACGCCGCACGAATTCGGGCACGAGGTCTCCCGCATACAAGATGCAAACAAAACGCTAATTCGCGAGAGCGACCAATCTGATATGACTAGAGCGGCGGATCGACCTGCATACACGTGTCTCGACGTGACTGCCGTCGAAGACGAACTGGAACGTCCCCAACCGACGCTTGAGGACGATTTACGGGCGATTGAGGACCACTTCTAAAGTCCGTACTGTTCTGCATGTTCGAGGAAGAATTCGCGGTCGTCTGCCGGGAGGTCTGCAAACCGGAGCACGTTCTCGCACTCGAGCCCCGGACATTTCATGACACGGTTGGCCTCTAATTCATTCGCTGAGACGACCGTTCTACACTCCGTGCAGGTGTGTGTGATGATGCGCATGGTTAGAGTTTGAGCTGTGAATTTTCACCGACGACGAGTCGACGTCCTTCCGGGAGTTCGTCGTCTGCACGACCGATATTTGCGCCACGTCCGAGGAGGCTATCCACGATCTTACCGCTCGTCTCGATCAACGACTCACCAATGATGACACTGTTCTCGATATGGACGCCCTCAAGTGTCGAGTTCGGCCCGATTGACGTATACGGGCCGACGTACGTCCCGGACTCGATTACCGTGTTTTCGGCGATTGAAACGGGGCCGCGAATGACCGCGCCATCTTCGATCCTCGCTGTTTCGTGCAGATCGACTCGGCCGTCGACTGTCGCATCGGGTGCGACATAGCCAGCACATTCAAGGTGATTGTCTTCGAGTACCAGTCGGTTTGCCTCAAGAATATCCTCGGGCTTGCCTGTGTCCTTCCACCAGCCGCGGACCACATGAGAGTCGATCGAATGACCGTCCTCGAGCAGGGTCTGGATTGCGTCCGTAATCTCGAGTTCGCCGCGCCAGGATGGCTCGAGACGCTCGATGACGTCGAACACCTCGTTCGAGAAGACGTAGATTCCAATAAGTGCGAGATTGGTTGGTGGATCGTTGGGTTTCTCGATAAGTCGCGTGACAGCTCCCTCATCGTCGACATCAGCGATCCCGAACTGTTCCGGGGTATCGACTTCCTGAAGCGCGATCCCTGCCCCGTAGTCGCCTCGCTCGAAGCTCTCGACGAGTTCTGCGATTCCCTGTTTGAGAATATTGTCGCCGAGGTACATTACGAAGTCGTCATCACCAACAAAGTCTCGAGCACAGCCCGCCGCATGGGCAAGTCCTAATGGGTTTCCTTGGACGATATACGTGATTTCAACGCCGTAGTCGCTGCCATCACCGAGCAGTTCCTGAATCTCCTTGCGGCCCTTGTGGCCGAGAATGACGCCGATTTCGGTGACGCCAGCTTCCTTGAGGTCCTCGATCGCGTACTCGAGGACCGGTTTGTTCGCGACCGGGACGAGCTGCTTCGGACCGGTGTGGGTGATTGGACGGAGTCTCGAGCCCGTCCCGCCCGATAGAAGAACACCTTTCATTGGTTATCCGCTCGGTTCTTCGTCCCAGTCTAAAGGTATTTTGTCCGTGTCGTAGGGGATTCGTTCCTCGTCGGGTTCGTCGTAGTCGTAGAGCTTCGACGGGAAGTTGAGCAGGAACGCCGGCTCATCGCCGATCGCCTTGAACCCGTGCCAGCAGTCACCCGGAATGCGGATGGCCTTCTGGTTGTGCTCGCCGATGACGAACGTGTCCAGTTCACCCTGTGTTGGGGAGTCCTCGCGATCGTCGTAGATGCCGACCTTGATCCGTCCCTTCGGGCAAATGAAGTGGTCGATCTGTCCTTCATTATGCCGGTGCCAGGCACGAACGATACCGGGATAAGTCATCGAGTAGTACGACATCTCTGGCTCGGAATCGAAGAGTTCCCAATCCGCTCGAAACACCTCGACGAGATGTCCCCGTTCGTCGGCGTTCACACGGAGATCCCGTGCCTCTACCCCGTCAATCATGACTTGGGGGAGTTTCTGGACAGCTATAAGTCTGTTGAACGTCGTTCTGGAGCGATATTTCAGTCCCCGCGCGGTAACCGTACTATGGATGTCTGCTGTCGGTCATCAACCGTCCTCGCTCAGCTAAATATTGTTACGAGTTGAGTACTAATGGCTCATACCATTGTCGATTCGCACGATACCAGTCAACGAAGCAGGAGACACCGTCACGGATGCTCGTTGAAGGCTCGTAACCGATTAATTCGCTCGCCTTAGAAACGTCAGCGTGAGTGTGGCGGGCATCGGCCTCCTTGGCCGCCGTGTATTCAATTGTCACGTTGGCTCCAGTCTCGTCGATGATGTACTCCGCCAATTCTTGAATCGTGATAGTACCAGTCGATCCGATATTCATCACCTCGCCGTCCGCTGCGTCGGTCTCGAGTAATTCGAGATTCGCTTCAACGATATCATCAATGTAGGTGAAGTCACGCGTCTGCTGTCCATCCCCATAGATGACCGGCGGATTTCCATTCAGACACCGGGATGTAAAGTTTGTAATCGCCATATTCGGCCGCATCCGGGGACCGTAGACCGTGAAGTAGCGAAGGCTAACGGTCGGCACGTCGTAGACTTCATTCCAGACTCGACAGTAGTGTTCGGCCGTGAGCTTGGTTACGCCGTAGGGGCTCTGCGGTACATTCTGGTGCTCCTCGTCGTACGGGAGGTACTCGACTTCGCCGTAGACGGACGACGAAGATGCATTAACGAACCGTTCAATACCGTGGTCATCGGCAGCGAGTAGGAGATTCAAGAGGCCGGTCGTATTGATCTCATGCGGTTTCTTCGGATTCTCGACGCTCGTTCGGACCCCCGCCTGCGCGGCTTGGTGATAGATGAACTGGATATCGCGGCTCGAGACGAGTTCGCGAACCAGTTCCTCATCAGTGATTGAGCCCTCGACGAACTCGTACCGATCAGGAGCGGTTTCGCGGCAGTGTTCAATATTTTGTTCCTTGATTCCTATATCGTAGTACGGATCGAGGACATCGAGAACAACTATGTCGTGGCCCGCATTGAGGAGCCCCTCGGAGATATGAGAACCGATGAATCCCGCACCACCGGTTACGAGGACGTTCATACCCGTCCGAACGGGAGGGGGTCGTTAGTTAGTTTCGGACCAGTCTCTATTACCTGGACACTGTAATCAAACGTACGACGTTTTTAGCGAGCAGACAACTCTAGTGCATATAGTCATTGCTGGACCTGCCGAAACAGCAAGTTTATGACTTGAGAATGGAAACCGAAGACAACTCCGAATGACGAACTCCGAAGACCTCAGCTGGCGCGAAAAAATCGACGCACTGACCCGGGTCGCGAAATACCGGCCAGTTTTCACGTTCGGACTCATTATACTAGGTGGATTCGTTGCCTTCTTCCAAGGTGTCGGACTCGGTTTTATTTACCCGATTATCGAGGTTGCCCAGACGGAAGGACCAGTCACCGGGGAGGGCCGAGTCATGAACGCCTTCATCTCGTTCTACGAGTTCTTTGATATCCCCTTTACGTTAGGAAATTTGATCGTGGGTGTCGCTATCGTGATGACGTTTCGGTACGCGATGTCATTTCTCGCCGCCTGGCTGAAGGCCCTTCTGAGTTATCAGTACGAGGAAACGCTTCGGACTCGTGCGTTCAAACGCGCCCTACATGCGGAGATCGGTTACTTCGACGAGGAGGGTTCTGATGACGTACTGAACGCCATTATTACTGAAACGAGGTACTCAGGGCAGGTGATTCGGAAAGGAGTCGAGTTGATGGAGACGCTCTTTCTGATCGCCATGTACTTCGTCGTAATGTTGTACATCACTCCAACGATGACGGCACTCGCACTTACGGTCCTCGGCGGTATCACCGTTTTACTGCGGGTCGTCGTCGAGCCGGCCGTCACCGTCGGCTCCCGAGTTGCCGAGGCGAACGAACAAGTTCAGAGGTCCGTTCAGGCCGGCACTCAGGGAATTCGGGACGTTAAGCTGTTCGGACTTGGCGAGGAAGTGTTTACAACGTTCCTCAATTCGGTCGAACAGTATACGACTTCATCGATAGACCTATCGCGAAACGAAGCGGCGATCGAGAACTTCTATCGCCTTTCGGCTGCGATGACAATCTTCGTACTCATTTACATCGGATTCGTCTTTTCCGGGCTTTCTCTCGGCGAACTCGGGATCTTTCTGATCGCGATGTTCCAACTTGCCCCGGAAGTCAGTAAGCTGAATAGCCGACTGTATCAAGTCGAAGGTCAAATCTCTCATCTCGTCCGAACCCAGACGTTTTTAGACGAACTCGAGATGCAACAAGAAGACGGTGGAGAGCGCCCGATCTCAACAGTTCAGCGTGTCGAATTCGAAGGCGTCGCCTTCTCGTACGATGACGACGAAAATGTCCTTGAGGATATCTCTTTCGCGGTCGAGAAAGGTGAATTCGTCGCATTCGTCGGTCAGTCTGGGGCTGGGAAATCGACTATCGTCTCGCTGCTGACTCGGATGTACGATCCAGATCAGGGAGAGATCCAGGCCGACGGCGTGCCACTCGAGGAGTACAACCTTCACCAGTGGCGCGAGCGAATCGCAGTGGTCCAACAGAAGCCATTTATTTTCAACGACACTCTTGAGAATAACATTTCAGTCGCCAAGCGGGACGCGACTCGAGAAGATGTCGAGAGAGTTTCCGAGATAGCCAAGGTCAACGAGTTCCTCGACGAACTCCCTAGCGGGTACAAGTCCAAACTCGGGGACGACGGCGTCCGGCTATCAGGTGGACAACGTCAGCGAGTTGCTTTGGCGCGAGCATTGTTGAAAGACGCTGACTTCCTCGTACTCGATGAGGCAACCAGCGATCTAGACTCGAGCCTCGAGAGAGAAGTTCAGGATGCGATCGAGTCGATGGACCGCAATTACGGAATCATCGCGATCGCTCACCGATTATCAACGGTGAAGAACGCTGACCAGATCTATACGATAGATGATGGAAAGATTATCGAACGAGGGTCCCATCGGGAACTTTTAGCTGATGAGGGAGAATATGCAGAGTTATACGCGATCCAGTCTCGGAGCTAATACCCAAATATCTACCTTAATCCATTTCCCTAATATATTTGTCATTATTAACACCTCGCCAGAACTGTCAATAATAATACAATAAAACTTTCGCCACAATTTTGCAATCTACATTTTGTAGATTCTATGCCCATTGACCGATCTGTCGGTCTGAATCAGTTATTTAGTTCGCTTCTGTCCGCTTCTGGTGTCCGAAATTCAGCATTTTTCTATCCAGGGGCGTTGTCCCTCAGATCTTTTTGCTTTTTGACCAAAAGATTGTTTCTTGCATCCGGTCTAGACTCTTCTGCTATATTCGGATCTTTACACAAGTACTGTACATCTGGCCAAAACAACCTTAGCAGAGATCGGACGATAGGGATGTTTTCGTCCACCCTTTTTGCCAGTTTGGTTAGGGTATGAGGCGAGGGATCATAATCTGATGTTTGGAATGTTAGATATTCTACGTCACTAAATATCCGGTTTAAGTGCTTTTGCGCAGTGATTGTTGTCATCATGAACTCTGATGTGCGGTAAAATTCAACGGTTTCATCATCCAGTAGATAGGGTGCAATCCTAGTTCCTATTGGTACCGGTAAATATGAGTACCATCTAGGTAATGGATGAGGTTTAGTTGGCGCTAAGCGATTTGGGAAAGTAAAAATACATTTCCCATTCCTCTTCAGAACACGACTTGCCTCAGCAACTATTGTGCCAGTATCTGGCACATGTTCTAAAGTTTGGCTACAAAAAACAAAATCGAAGCTATTGGAATTAAATGGTAAATTAAACCCATCGCCATAGACATATTCAGTTTCGCCTGACGTTTCAGTAAATGAAATGTCCACACTTACTGTCTTAGTAGATAATTTATCCATATACTTACCATTTTTACATCCGAGATCCAGTACCAAATCGTTTTTCGATATTTTGTCTTTGAGATAATACAGTGATGGATGGATGTTTTTGCCGCCTGTCGTAGAAGTACTCATGACCTTAACCGGTTATATCATTTTAAACACTTAACTGTTTTGTCTGTCAGAAATATATTGGTCTGTAGGATCGCTAGATGCAAAGGCGACAATCTCGTTATCTCCGTAGAAAGCGAGGAGACGGGTTGGTATAATTTCAGAATTCCACCTCTTCACTCGTGTTACGGTTGCTAAGGCTAAATCAGTTATCGAGAACCCAGACGAACCCAGCGACCCCGAAGGAGGTGGCGGGTTCGCTGAATGGGTGATGCTCGCGCTCCAAGCAATCCGTCTCAAGTTCGGTAAGTCCTACCGCCAGATGATCGATCTCCTTAGCGAGACGCCTGGAATCGTTGAGGTACTCGGCTGAACGCGTCTTCCTCACTTCCCGATCCTGCGCGATTGCTTCGAGACCATTCCGATGGAGCCCTACCGTGCGTTTCGCGGCTGTTTCGCCGGGAAATGCACTGACCACGCTGCAATCGACTCGACTGGCTTCGACCGGGACCAGCCCTCACCACTATGCCCAGCGAGCATACTACCGCATTCGCTCGCTCATCTACTCATTGCTGGACCTTGCTCATAACGCTCGAATGAGCCGTCTCTGGTACAATTGCCACTGGATGATCGAAACTGTCTTCTCCTGGATCAAGCGTATTTGTTGAACGGTCAGATCCCGTAGAATCCACCGCAGTCTCTCGGTTTCTATGTTTCGACGTGCTCAGTGAAATCGCTCAAATCAAGTGCGGACTAGCGATACTACAAAGCGGATAATCCGATAAAGCGGCCTGTTCAGACGGTTTTTCACTCTGGGTTCTGACCGATAGCTGTAAGAACCATGATGCCATTTTTAATACAGAATTCCGACTTACTGTCATCAGCTACGCCCTTAGAGACGACCTCATAGGACAAATTTTCGAGCAGGCTCCGAATACGATCGGGAGGTGCATTGTGCATTCCGTGTGTCTCAACCAGTATCGTACGAGGACGCTGTTCGAGGTTTTCTAGTATTTCGATCTCAGCACCTTCACAATCTAACTCGAGAACATCACATCCGGGGAGATCAGAAGGAGGCAATGGATCAAATGACTCTTGATCACCATATACTCCAACAGCCGCTCCTACGACTCGATGGTGGACTTCTACGATCTCATTCACTCCATTGAATTGAATTGTTTGTCTTGTTTTTCTCACCTGAGATTCAGATCCTTCGAATACAATAACTCTCCCTTGTTCTCCAACTCGCTTCGCCGCTTTCACAGCCGTGATCCCTTTTCCACCGCCGACGATCACCACCGTATCCCCAGAACACACCTTGTCATTTATTCCTTTGATTAAGCCTGATTCATACGTAGGATTGTCAACGTCCTGCCAAGGGAAATGAGATAGTTTTATTTGGACGCCATTGTACTCAGGAGCGGGAAATCCGGGTAACCCTGCTAGATAAAATCCGTAACCACTCCTCATCTGATGAATGAAAAATTGAAATGTTTCTAGCATGAAGCTAGCGACCCCCCGCCGTTCGAAGTATTTTATATCCTCGTCTGAACAAGTCAATCATCAATATTTATATTGTTATTCAAGTTGATCATAATACCGTTGCATTTCCTTGGTCTAAATCCACTGTCTTGTAAAGACCCTTTCGGAATTTCGAGTGCTACTTTTAAACAATCGAGTATAACTATCCTTTTTAAGCAGTTGAATATAACGCACCAATATGACTCTAGGGGATTCATCTACCTCTGATATAGTAGTCTACACCGGTATATTCAACAATTATGATATATTAGTTGACCCGAAGGTAGTCGAAAATAATATTGAATACGTTTGTCTTACTGATGATCCGACACTAACATCTGATATTTGGAACGTGAAAGAGGTGGGACTTGAGTACGATCCACATCTTGCCAATCGATACGTGAAAACCCATCCTCACGAATATTTCCCCAAACAGAATTTGAGTCTTTACATCGATGGGAACATTCTTATATCGGAGCCAGTTGGCGAAATTATCAGGGAGAGATTACAGAATTTCAACATTGCACTACACAAACATCCCAACCGTTCTGGGATCAAGGAAGAGGCAGAAGCTTGTATCATCCAGAATAAAGCAAGTGAAGACGCAATACAAGCACAAATGAGGAAATACCAGAATGAAAATTTTCCGGACTCGAATCATCTGACAGAAAATCACGTTATTTACAGGCGACACAACGAACCGGATGTGAAATCGACAATGGAAACTTGGTGGAACGAAATACTGACCGAAACTCCCAGAGACCAACTGAGTTTGATGTATGCGTTCTGGAAAGAGGACGTGGAATTTAACATGGTTTCTCAACCTGCACGAGAAAGCGATGTATACCGCATCTTTCCACACAAACCAAACGATTGGAGAAATAGATTCTGGCCGTATTGGGTCCAAATCAGAAGAACTAGAGATGATAGCAGAATATCTAACGGATTGTTCTACTTAGGAAGAACCGGTTATGTCCTACTGGATGAAGGACCTCACTCACTTGCAATCAAATCTGGGAAAAAGCTCGCGAGGCATTTAGACGTAAGATAAATTCAAGAACAACACAGGCTTTGGATATATCTGGACAATTGTGTTTAAATAAATAAAAATATTTATTGATGAATAGGTCATTAATGAATTGAGTCGAAAATTTTCACAAGATCCTCAGATCGCTGATGGGTCCAGAAGCGTTCCTTCTCGACGCGTTCTAGTGCTTTGTCACCCATTGAGGAAATCTGGTTCGGACTTTCGATAAGTTTTGAAAGATACAATATCCATTCATCGTGGGAATCAGCGTGATATCCACATTCCCCGTGAGTGACTATGTCCGTTAACATCCCGACTGGGGTAACGACGACCGGCATCCCCATAGCCATACACTGGACCACCGAAGTGAAACCGCCTTTCGCTCGACTCCACTCGTCATGTATGAGCGGCCTGATACCGATATCGAACCGACTCAGATCATCAAGTTCTGATTCCTCACTCCACTCTATATACTGTACGTCATTACCGATTCGTTCTTCTAGCGGCGTTGTTGGACGGTCATTCGATGTAATGACGTGGAGTTCAGCGGACTCGTAACTCGAAAGGACCTCTCGAATCGCGTCTTCGATCTGATTCAGGTACCAAATGTTCTCTTCATTGCCGATCCAACCGATTACAACGCTCTTAGTATCGTTTTCGTTGTTCCGATATTGTAGATACGGCTCTTCGGGTATCGCAGTTGGTGCTACGAATACATTTGAGCAGTAGTTAGATGCATAGTCGGCTAAAACGGGATTTCCAGCGATAACATAGGGGATTCTTTCTAATACTCTAATCACACTTTGTCTTCGTTCCTCATCTCGCGTAGAGTCCCAAGGAGGATTTGTATAAATGGCATCGTCGAAATCGTAAATGACGTTACTGTTAGAAGACAATAATACATCCAACTCCTTCGAACCAGGAAGGATCTTCTGCAGAACTACGATATCGTAACCTCTCGCTTTGACAATATTTCTGAGAGAGCCGAATCTACGTCCGACTGGTCCGAGAATATTCCAACTTATTCGCTGATGAACTGTACAGTTGATGCCTCTCTTTTGTAATTCAGGAATTAAATACAGCGCTCTGTATCGCGTGCTTGCCCACGTTCTATCTCCGACGGTAATATACAACACATCGGTCATTTTTGTTTTACAGTTTCCCCAGCGTTTGTAATGCGCTGCCAAGAGGTCTCCCGCCCGCTCATGAATTCCGTTTTTTCACTCCTGTCTCCGGCCCACTGGTCTAAATGCCTGAACGAATTAGTTGGTATTTTCACTTCTTTAGTTAATTTTCGAAGTGTGTCCTTCTGACATGTACCTCGAATGATCCGCATCTTATTCATGGTCGTTATCTCGAGGGAAGTTTCATCATCGTTTTGGCTTTGATAATCAGATTCAACGTGACATCTGAGTATTGATCCCTATTTCTGGACTAAATGCCGATGTACGACTTCGTGCCTGCCACTCCCATAGAGCGTATAAAAATCTTTCTTCTCGAAAGCATCAATGTCCCTCCCAGTTTCGGCCGAAACAACCCGACGGATATATAATGATACTGTCCGGAAGAATCAGGATGGAACAGTTCGAGGGAACCAGGTGATGACTCGGAAACCCAATGTCTGCTTCGTTTCAGACACTCTCCACTCATACTTCGGTTCTGGTCTCGAGTCGGGCACTGGCGGCGCGGAGCGCCAACAGTATATGCTCGCCACTGCGCTACGAGAACGAGGATACGAGGTCTCGGTAGCGACGTTGGCACACACCGACCAACGAAACGCCAAAATCGACGGCATCGATGTCTGGCGAGTAATTCCGGACATCCGGGGCATTACCAGAGCACCGCACAAAGCAATACAGACCCTCCATGCTCTCCGCAAGATCGACGCTGACATCTACTACGTCCGGGGGAATGACTTCCTCTGTATGGTCACTGCCGCTCATGCTCGCCTCTCGAGTGCAGCCTTTGTCTATGCCGTGGCCAACGATACAAACGTTGATCCGGAACTCCTCGAGCAGCGAGGCATCCTCCGGCACCCGTTTACGTGGGCGATGCGATCGGCCGATCGCGTGATTGCGCAAACTCACCACCAGCAGGAACTACTCGCATCCGAGCACGGGATCGACGCGCTGCGGATCCCGAACGGGTACGAGGTACCCAACGAGTCGGACCTCGTACCCCACACCGAACGGGACCACGTGCTCTGGGTTGGTTCGATGGATCCTGACCAGAAACGTCCTGGCAGATTGCTCGAGCTCGCACGCGAACTCCCGGACGTCCAGTTTCGCATGATCGGTCCTCCGGACAACGACATGCCGGAACACTACGACGAGATTGAATCCCAAGCCGTTGAGATACCGAACCTGAATTTCCTGGGCTTTGTCGATCCCGACGAAATCCACGATCACTTTCGGTCGGCAATCGCGCTCGTAAATACCTCTGATTATGAGGGCTTCCCCAACGTATTCCTCGAAGCATGGCGATATGCAACGCCTGTCGTCTCGCTGCACCATACGCTCGACGGCGTCCTCACGAACGAACCGGTCGGAATACATGCCGGATCAATGGGGTCCCTTGTCGATGCTGTTGACCGTCTCGAGTTAAATAACTCGCTCCGTGAGACACTCGGAGATGGCGGACGAGAGTACATGATCGCGAACTATTCGTTCGATCGACTACTGAGCCTCTATGAACCACTCTTCGAAGAGGTAGACAGGGCGAGACGCTCGTAAAAACCACGATTCGCTTTAATCCCTGCGGAAACGGATCACGCCATACTTGATTTCTAGCTCCGCAATTCTGGGAACCTTGGCTATCTATGGTCCGTTTTGCACGATCTGAATACCTCGAGTAACTCTCCCACACACTCTTTCACGTTAAACTCCTGAATAATCTGCTTCCGTGTTGACGAATGGTCTATAGGATACTCATCGGCGAAATACTCACGTAAGACATCAGCTAGTCCGTCTGCGTCACCTGGATCCACAAGCAGTCCGTTCTCCCCGTGATCGATCAACTCGGGGATCCCGGATACTCGCGTCGAGAGTGGAATCGTTTCCATCGCCATCGCCTCCATCAGAGCAACGGGAATGCCGTCCCGATCTCCATCTGAAGCGATCATACACGGTAGCAAAAACAACTCGGCCTCGTCCAGTTCCCTGATCAACCGATCATCACTCACGTGGCCCAGAATCGATACGGTCTCCTCGAGTCCATGTTTATCGATCCGATTACGAATCTCCGCTTCTTGCCTGCCGGATCCGATGATGTGATACTCTACGTCTGGAAGTTCTTCTTGAATTCGACCGATTGCGTCGATTCCGTATGGGATGCCTTTCTTCTCTTCGAACCGTGCAACCGTCAGAATTCGGTTCGAAACCACTGATCCAGATGAGTGAAACTTCGAAGGATCGATTCCCATGTGGACGACATCGACTGGTGACGTTGTCTTAATCTGGTTGCGCAGATACCGACGGTTGTACTCCGAGATCGTCACGATGCGATCCATCCGATTGGTGAGTAACTGAAGCAGTCGCTCGTTTGGATCCGAGTAGAGGCCGTAGGCGTGTGCTGTCGTCGTACTCGGAACCCCGAAATGGGAGGCGACGTAATCCATTGCGAGCTTCGGCCAGTTGAGAAAGTGGCCGTGAACGTGATCGATATCGAAGTTTAGTGATCGGACGAATCGAACACAGTGACCAGCGATATACGCTGATCCGGCATGTGCAACTGGTGGTGCGGAATGCACCGCACGTCGGAGAACGTCTCGATCGAGACACCACCGACCGGGCGTTTGTAGAGTTGACTGGACTGATGGCTCCGGGAGATACCCAGCGGTTGCGTCAAGGTTGTTAACCTCTTCGTGCTGCATGTCGATTTCCGGCCGCCGAAGAGAAAAGACGGCTATGCGATGACCGCGTTGCTCGAGCTCATGAATCTCATTGATTATGAAACTCTCCGATAACTTCGGAAATCGATTAACGAAATAGAGTATATTCATTCGAGTGATAGCGCGATAATGTGGTGTGCCCCGTTAGGCCTCCGCTGTAATCTCACGATCGATCATCAACTTCGACTGATCGACGTCCACTAGACCATACAGATATCCGAGGCCAACTGCCGCGGTAAATACGAAAATCGTCAGGAACTGTTTCACTTTTGGAACCGACGGCCGCCGGATGAGACCTGATAGCCGTTTCGGAACAAACTCAAGCATGAGCTGTCCCAAGTACTCGTTCTTGTCTCCTTTCGCCTCCGGCAGCAATAAATCCATAATCCGCTTCGAGTACCCCTGCCAAAACGACCGAAACACCAACCACCGAAAGTCACCGCGGTAGTCGAACAGCTTGTGGTTCACTACCGCATCCGTATTGTAGATCACACCCTTTCCGTACTTATTGGCCATCCGGATACAGACTGGCGCTTCGTGGGCCTGAATGTGCCGATCGCCGTGCCGACCCGTATTCTCGTCGTAGCCACCCACTGAGAGAAACACGTCCCGCCGAAACGAGATATTCGAACCGTACGTATTCCGTAACTCCTCCATGTGCTCGCCCATCCCGCGCTCGTCACAGCCGACGAGCCAGTAGAATTCCTCGGGGAAGAAGTCGGGCTTCTCGGTCACCCAATCCGGTTTCGCGTGGCCGCCGACCGCGATCGCGTCGCTTTCCTCGTACACTCGAGCCAGCTCTTCAACCCAATTCGGCTCAGCAACGGCGTCGTCGTCGATAAACGCAACGACCTCCCCGGTCGCGATTTCGGCCCCGCGCGTCCGACTGTACGAAATCCCCTGATTCTCGTCGTTACAGTGGAGGACGACGTCCTCTCTCCCGCCGTAGTCATCTTGTACGCGCTCGAAAACCGCATCGTTCCCATCGACCACGATCACGACCTCGAGTGGCTCGTACGTCTGTGCGAGAACGCTGTCGACGCACTCGGAAAAGACGTCGTAGCGTTCCATCGCATAGGTACAGATAACAACGGAGACCTTCATTTCGAACGGCTTTCGGTGACGCCTGAATAAGCTTTTTCGTTCACTCGGAGCTGGTAACACATTCCTCACGTATCAAAGACAATCACCGAATTACCCCTGGTTGGGCTCGAGATAGCAAAGGCGCGCGAGTATACAACAAGACTTATTCTTGACTTGCGTCTGGTGCAACCTAATGAGCACCGACACCGAACGTGTCGAGGACGGGACCGAAACGTCCGTCCTCGAGTCGTTCCGAGATTGGTATCACCTCCCCGTGATCGGGGTCGTGATGCTGTTTATGGTCTGGTTGCGAACCCAGTCGTACGATCGGTTCGTCACCGAGGACGGAACGCCCGCCCTGGCGGGAGTCGACTCGTGGTATCACTGGCGGACGATCAACTGGACGGCGGAAAATTACCCGCACACGATGCCGTACGAGGTCTGGACGGGGTTCCCGACCGGAAACTACGTCGGCCAGTTCGGCACGCTGTTCGATCAGCTCATCGTCACCGTCGCGATGATCGTCGGACTCGGTGATCCATCGCAGCAAACCCTCTACACCATCTCGCTGCTCGCGATTCCGGTCATGGCCGCACTCGTGGCGATCCCAGTCTTCTACGCGGGTCGGCGCCTCGGCGGCACGCTCGGCGGCGTCGTCTCCGTCCTTGTCCTCGCACTCGCGAAGGGGCAGTTCCTCTCTCGATCGACGGTCGGCCAACTCGACCACCACGTCGGCGAGGTCCTGTTCATGTCCATCGCGGTCCTCGCGATGATGGTCGCGCTCACCGTGGGCGAACGAGAGAAGCCGATCTATGAACTGGTCGTCGACAAGGACTGGGACGCGCTCCGACGGCCCGCACTGTATAGCGGACTCGCCGGACTCGCGCTCACGCTCTACATCTGGGTCTGGCCGTCCGCGATCCTCCTGATCGGTATCTTCGCCATCTTCTTCACCGTCCAGCTCTGTCTCGACTACCTTCGCGGTGTCTCGCCGGATCACGTCGCCTTCGTGGGTGCGGTGAGCCTCGGCGTGACGGCCATCCTGACGATCCTGCTCATGGAGCGACCCGGAAGCATGAGTTCGACGAGTTTCGGTCTCCTCCAGCCGCTACTCGCCTTCCTCGTGGCCGCCGGCTGTGTCTTCATGGCCTGGCTCGCACGCGAATGGAATAATCGCGGCCTCGAGCGCCAATACTACCCCGTCGCAATCGGCGGACTCATCGCTGCGACGTTCGTCGTGATGTGGCTCGCCGTCCCGAGTCTGTTCGACTCGATCATCGGGAACGCGACGCGTCGTATGCTCCCGTTCGGCGGGACGGCCACTGACCTCACCATCGCCGAGGCCCAGCCGCCGGAGAACTTCTTCGACCGCGTCTTCACCGAGTTCGGGAGCGCATTCTACACGATGCTCGCCGGGCTGGCATTCCTCGCGATTCGGCCGCTCCTCGGTCGCAAATTCCGCGCCGAGCACACGCTGGTCATCGTCTGGGCGCTGTTCCTGATCAGCATGGCCGCGACGCAGGTGCGCTTCATGTACTACCTCACGCTCGCGGTCGCAGTGGTCAACGCGGCGTTCGTCGCGGAAATCACCCGCCTCTTCGATCTCGACCTCGAGAGTAGCCTCGATTCCATCAGACAGGTCGAAACCTATCAGGTGATCGTCGTCTTGCTCGTCGTTTTGCTCCTTTTTGCACCGCTCCTGCCACCGCTCGCGCAGGCGACTGCGTGGGATCAGGGCAAACAGACCGGTCCGAGCGGGAGCGCGACGAATTGGGAAGAATCGAACCACTGGCTCAAAGAGAACACGCCTGCGCCGGGGAACTACGGCGGCGCGAACAACGCCGATAAGCTCGACTACTACGGAACGTACAATCCGGGTGACGGCGACTACGAGTATCCGGAGGGGGCCTACGGCGTCATGTCGTGGTGGGACTACGGCCACCTGATAACGACCCAGGCCGAACGGATTCCGCACTCGAACCCGTTCCAGCAAAACGCGCGGTCGTCGTCGACGTACCTGACCGCCGAGTCCGAGGAGCGGGCGGAACTGGTTCTCGACGCGATCGCCGCGGGCGAGCCGGTTGCCGATCGCTCCACTGAGGAACTCCGGCAGGCGACTTCGGGCAGTGATTCGGGCGAGGACGTCCGATACGTGATGATCGACAACGAGATGGCCGGTCAGAAGTTCAGTCCGATCACGCAGTGGTCCGGCCCCGACTACGGCCACTACGTCAGCGGTGAGCAGTTCTCGGCTGGAGGGAACCAGACGCAACAACTACCGAGCGCAAACGAGAATTACGACAATACGACGCTCTCGTCGTTGTACCTGCAGGATGCGGCCGGGATGGAACACTACCGGTTAGTCCACGAGAACGACAAGTACGCGATCGTCGGCGGCATGGGTGTCAACGGACAGGCCATTCCCCGCTACTCCCTGCGGCTCCGGGGCTCCGGATGGACGAACCAGACGCAGGCGATCCAACAGCAGCTCGCACAGGCCCGCAGCAATAATCAGATCTATCAGGGTCTCGGGAGGCCTGTGTGGGACGGTCACGTCGTCTCGTCGGTGAAAACTTATGAGCGCGTCGAGGGGGCGACGATCACCGGCAGCGTCGACGATGCCGACGACATCGACGCTGCTAACGCCACGGCTGTCGTGGCGGTCGATCTCGAGACCGACACCGGACGCACGTTCACGTACAGACAGCAGGCGTCGCTCGCGGACGACGGGAGCTACGAAGTGACAGTCCCGTACGCGACCAACAACGAACTGGGCGTCGAGGACGGCTACACCGACAGCAGCGTCGAGGCGACCGGCAACTACAGCGTCAGCGTCTTCGAGTCCGGCGAACAGGGACTGCGGCAGTTCACCGGAGAGACGGCCGTCCCCGAGCCTGCAGTGGTGGAGGGCGACACCGTCGACGCCGGCGACCTCGAGGAGGTCGAGGATCCGTCCGGGAACGAGACGCCGGGCAACGAGACGGCGGGTAACGAAACGACCGGCAACGAGACCGACGACGGAAGCACGGACGGAACCAACTCGTCGGACGACGGAACTGCCGACAACGGGACCGCGAACGCGCTCGAGCCGGTCGCACCGCAACGAGCACACTAACGCGGCTGTCCGTTCTTCACGTCGCGGCTCGGTTCTCGATCGGTGCGAAAGCTGAGAACGTTTTTGAGCGACTCCGAAATACGACACGAGCGATGCGAACGGCTCTCCCGGCGTCTCTCGAGGGGGGTCTCCACGGGATCGGCCGACATCGCGGCCGGCGTCTCGAAGGCGACGCGCGCATCGATCGTCGGTCGGTGCGATCGAAACCTCGGGGCGCTGGCAATCGCGTTGGCTGCCGAGATCGAACGACGGATCGATCGTTGCGCGACCGACTCGACCGCGGGGTTCGTGATCGGCAGGAGCGCCGCGGTGAGCCGGATGAACCGCGTCGTTCGACGGGTCCTCGAGCGGTATCGAACCGCGTCGCTCGCGGTTCTCCGGCTTCGATCGGCGTGCGTTCCGGTTATCGGGTGCGGGGCTGGCGACGATCCAGCGGGTTGGCCCATCCGAACGGCCGGCAGTTGTGGCCGTCGCGGCTGTCGCTGGTCCGGATCAGTGGTATTATTGTAACGACACGCCACTGTCATCGAGTACGGAACTATCGCTGACTAGCCGCTGAAAACTGGAATCAGACCGCCGTCTCCCCTTTCGAGAACCGTTCTCGTTGAAACATAATAATTACTATATGTAACTATTAGATAAATTTATTCCCATTGGAAACAACCATTGGATTGCAATGTCCGCGAAAAACAGCATGAAAGACTACCTCGCAAAGCACCCCCGAATGATCGGCGCGCTGTTCACCCTGTTCGTCCTGCTCAGTCAGGCAGGGTCGGTTGCAGCGGGAAGCATGTCCCAAGTGGGACCCTGATATCGGGAGACAATCGCTTCGAACCGTTCCGTCGTGACCAGAAACTGAACCGTATCGAGCCCGCCGTCGCGAAGACCCTCGTTCTCAATTTAGTAGCGACGTTCCGATGCCGTCGTTCCAGTGTAACTCGTCGTCGACGACGACCGGTAACTCCGTCCAGGTGAGGTATTCCTGAAGCTCCATCGTCTCGACCGGCAACTGCGGCGTGTGGCTCGGAGTGAGGTGACAGTCGGACACCGAATCGATAGGCGAGGCCGTCGTGGTTCCCAGTTTGAACTCCTTCGTCGAGTACGATTTGGCGGAGAAATCGTATCCGTCCCCGTCGCGAGAGTCGATCGCGACGAGCATCGGCGCACCGCCGTCCGACTGGGCGATATCCGTCGAACCGTCGCCGACGATGAGATACTGCTCTCCGAGCATGGCGTTGTCTCGAGCGATTTCGAGCGCCCCCCGAAGCGGGAAGCCGCGGTTGAGCAGTCTGGCTATGGTCTCGCCGGCCGTGACGGCGTCCTCGTTGATGACATCGGCGTACGTGCTGACGCCGCCGAACGCGCCACGGCGGGTGAGTGCAAGCCCCTGTTCGTATGACCGGCACGCATTCAGGAAGAAGACGCCGAGGTCAACCGATTCGAGAGTTCGGATGTCGAGGTCCCCGTCGGGACAGCGGAGTCCGTCTTCGGTCGCGTGCCCGATGTAGTGAAAGAAGTCGTAGCCGCCGTCGGTTAGCAGCGCGGCCAATTGCTCGGAACCGACGCCGAACTTCGAGTCGATTTCGAAGGGGAGGTTCTCCCGATTGCCGTAGCTGCCGTCGAGCGAGTCGTGTTCGTCCATCATCCGAACGTCGTTACAGACGAGCAGGAGTTCGATCGACTCGACCGGTTTCCTGTGTTCGAGTTGGCTCTGGTATGCCTCGAGTGTCGCCTTCGAGGCCTGCTGGGGAATACCGCCCCCGAACCAGGCGTGTTCGACGGACTCGCCCGTCACGGCCGGAGCGACGAACTCGGGCTCGTCCCGAAGCTCCGAGGGGGAGCGATACGTCGTTGCCGACCGAACGAGTTGTGAACTCGTCGTCTCCGGAGACGGGATCGACTCGGGCGTCTGCCCCCGCGTCTCGCGGACGATTCCGAGTTCGTTGATGATGAACGGGAGCAACGAGGCGCTTTCGGGCTCCGATGGCACGTGGGCGGTCAGCGGCCACCGCGGGACGTGGGGTTCGATCACCTCGAAGGGAACCTCGAGGTATCGGTTGAGCCGGTGAGAAAGCGACAGGTCGTACGTTTCCGCGAGGTCGAACGGGAGGTCGTCCTCGAGCGAGGCCCGTTCTAGCAGTTCATACCGGAACATGCCGTCCATACGGACGATCGCGTCGAGAAAGAAGAATCGTTTCAGAAGGTGGGCCATCTCGTCTTCGAACGAGCGGGGAGTCGAGAGTGAGTACTCGAAGCGCGACGTCTCGAGCATCGGCTCAGTCCCAGGCCGGATCGTCGCCCCGAGGAAGAACGCGAGCGGAGCGGCCTGATATACCGAAGTGTACTCCCGCGGGACGGTCAGTGAGATCTCGCCGTCCGGTGGATCGATAGCGTCGGGAATCTCGAGTCGGTCGCCGAGTTCGAGCAACGGCGGATGGCCGCGCAGCGTCGGCCACGTCCGCTCCGGCGAGGTCGTTTTGAGAGCGGACGGAAGCGCGGAAACGGCCTCCATCATCGATTCGACGTCGGGCGGTGTGGTGATCGTCCCCCGCGGCCGGTCGTGGAGTGACCGCGCACCGAGTCCAACCGTCGTTTCTCGATCGGTCGAAATCCGGACCGACGTCAGCCCGATGTCGATCGTGCCCGGTGCGTCGATGCGACAGTACAACTTGATCGGGCCGCTCAACCCGACGAATTGGGTCCGTTCCTCGAGTCGAACCGTTTCACTGGCGTCGAAGCTCGCCTCCGTGCGACCGGTTTCGTCGTGAACGGTGACGGAGTAGAGCTGATTGAACGTGAGCGAGTCAGTCTCGAGTCGGCACGTCTCGTCGATCGGGAAACAGAACTCCCCCTCGACCGCATCGAGCGACACTGTCCCCGGCATTTCGATCTGCAAGCGGCGTTGCTCGATGGAATCGTATACCTCGAGCCCGGACGGGTCGGCCGTTTCCGCGATCTCGATAGTCATGTGTCCCCGTTGTCGTCCAACTCATTCCGCCGCACGGTCAAAAATGATTGTATCGGCCGTCGATCATGGAGCGTCGTCGATCATGGAGCGTCGCCGATCACGGAGCGTCGTCAAGCGAGACCGTCGTCAGCGATCGGAACGCGATCGTGGGGTACCGCGGTTCGACCGTGCTGGGTTGCCGCCCGCTGTTGTGACCGGGGGACGACAACCGAACCCGTTCGATGACGCCTCGATCCGCGAGCTCGTAGAGGAATCGCGTGACCGTTCCGGCGGTTAGTGACGACCGGGCGGCGATAGCGCTCGCTAGCTCGCGGATCGGGCGGTCACTCGGATCGATATCGACGAGCGCGAGCAACACCCGTTGCCGGGTGGCCGAAAGCGCGAGCGCTCGAGCGACGTGCACGCCGTCGTCGGGAACGTCGGTCCGCGCTGCCTCGAGGTGGGGGGACTCGATCCGGTCGGCCTCGTCCTCGCTCGCGAGGACGGCGGCGCCGAACAGGGCCGCGAGCGCGTCGTGGGCGTTCCCGTCGGCCCAGTCGGCCAGTTCACGGACTGCGCCGTGATCGAGCGCGCCCGCCGCGAGTCCTGTCGAAACGCGATCGGTGACGACGTCGACGAGTTCGTGATCGCGGTAGGCCGGGACGGTGACCGTCTCGCCCCGGTGATCGTCGGGTTCGGTCCGTCCGACCGCGACGGTGGCGCAGTCCGCGACCGGTGCCAGCAGTTCGCGGACGCGACCGACCCCGAGCGTCTCGGGCTCGTCGTGGTGGTCGATCGCGACGACGGCACGCCGATCCGGACGGGACAGCCTGTCGCTGAGACGGTCGCGGAGGTCGTCAGTGCCCACGCCGCTCTCGGGAACCCGTTCCGACGAGAGCCCCGACAGCACCGCTCGGTAGAACGCGAAAGGGCTCTCGACCTGCCGGCCGTCGACGGTGACGAACCACGTCACCGGCTCGGTTCGTCCACCTCTTGTCGTCGTCTCGATTGCGCGGCTCGAGCCGCCGAACTGGTCGTTCAACGCGTCGAACATCGCGGTCACGACCGCTGATGTGCCCGATCCAGCCGGCCCGACGATCGCGACCGGCGGCGGCAGCTCCCCGTCGAAGATCGGCTCGAGCGCGTCGAGCAGTTGCTCCAGCACGGGGCCTCGACCGACCGGTTCCGGCCGGTGGACGACCGGGCTGAGCTGGTCGCGATCCACGACGATACGTCGTCCCTGCCGCGCCGATCGACGGCGAGCGATTCGCTCCTGAAGGTCCATTACTGCGCGTCTGCCTCCGTCGCGGTTCCGACCAGCGCCGCCTCGAGCACCTCGAGCGTGTGGGTGATCTCGTAGCCGGTCCCGTGTTCCATCTGCATCGAACAGGTCGGACACTCCGTGAGTCCCGTTTCCGCGTCCGCATCTTCCATGTGGTCGACCATTTCCGACCCGATTTTCATGGATGTTTCGTAATTCTCGGCCTTCCAGCCGTAGGTGCCGGAGATCCCAGAACAGGAGTCGCCGACATCGTGGGCGTCGACGCCGTCGATCGCTGCCAGCACCTCCATCGTCTGCCCGTCGAGGCCCTGATTCCGCGCGTGACACGGCGCGTGGTAGGCGAAGTTCGAATCCGCAAGCGCCCCATCGATCGACGTCCCCTCGAGTTCGCTCTCGAGGTCCTCGTGAACCCGGAGGTACTCGACGGCATCCCAGGTGTTCGCGGCGACATCCTCAGTTCCCTCGAAGTCGAACAGTTCGGGGTACTCCTGCCGGATCGACATCGAACACGAACTGCAGGAGGCGACGACGTCCGCGCCGTCTTCGAGCGCCGCGGCGAGTTCCCGGACGTTCGTCTCGGCCGACCGGCGCGCGTCCTCGAGCATCCCGTTGGCGAACATCGGCGTCCCCGAACAGTGCTGGTCGGGAACCATGATCTCGTAGCCGAAATGTTCGTAGACCCGCACGAGGGCCTTGGCCACCTCTGGCGTGTTGTAGTTCGCGTAGCAGCCATGGAAGTAGGCGATGCGCTTCTCGTCGTTTTGAACCTGTGCACCGCCTCGCTCTGTCTGCTCGCGGGCCGACTGCCCGCTCGCACGGTCCGAGGGACTCTCCGAGTCCCTCGCGACTCGCGCCTTCTGCGCTCGCTTTTTCGAGGTGGCGTTGCCACCTCGCTTTATCCACCACTCCCGAAACGTCTCCGTCGCGAACGCCGGCAATTCCCGCTCGCTCGTAATTCCGAGGAGTTTCTCGCCCAGCCACTGCGTCGCGGAGAGCCCCATTACGAAATTCGTCGTCCGTGGGAACATCGACCCGAGCGGGGCGAGTCGGCGGTAGTTCGCGAGGATGCGATTCCGAACGTACTCTCGCGAGAACGTGTCCATCTGTTCCTCGACGTACTCCCCTCGAGCGGTGTTGTGCATCTGGGAGAGGGGGACGTCCGATGGGCAGGCACTGTCACAGCGCATGCAGTTCGAGCACTTCATCACCGAGTCGTCGATGTCGTGATCGTCCTGGCGCTTGAGCCGCCACTGCTCGGGGCCCTGGAACTTCGGCCCGGGGAACTCGTCGTCTACCTCGGCGACGGGACAGTTCGTATCGCAGGTCGAGCACTTGTAGCAGTCGTCCGCACCCGGCCGAAGGTCCATCTCCTCGGCCTCGGGAAAGACCTGAATCGGCTCGAACTCGTCGTCGCCCGCTGGGTCGTCGGTCGGTCGTTCTGCGTCGCTCATTGAATTACCTGAATCAGTCGGTTGTCGCCGTCCATTCCGTTCGTACCGTCCGTGCCGTTCGTATCGTCCGTGCCGTTCGTACCGTCCGTGCCGCTCGTACCGTCCGTGCCGCTCGTGTCGGTCGGCCGGCTCCGATCATGTGCGTGCCGTCGGTCGATTCCGCCGCTCGAGGCGCACACGTCGTCTCTCATCGTTCGCCCTCCGAGGCGGCGCGCCGGCCCGCGACGTAGCCCGTCGCGAGCGAGACGCCGGCGCCCGATTTCTCCGCCGCGAAGTCGTAGCCGCCGAGCACCGCTCCCGCCGCCCGGAGGTTCGAAAACTCGGGCTCGTCGCTGGCGTCGAGCGGGCGGAGGTCGCGGTCGACCGGCAGCCCGAACCGCGCGTAGGGCTGGTCGCCGAAGACGTCGTCGACGAACCAGTCGTAGCGGTCCGCCGCGTGCGGGACGTGGCAGTCGAAGATGGGTTCGAACACCCGCTCGCGCTCCGATCGCACGCCCTTTCCGACCAGTCCGCCCGTCGCGAGCACGTACTGGTCGGCGCGGTGGGGAATCTCGCTGCCGTTCCGGTCGACGACGACGTGATCGATCCGGTCGAGACCGTTCGGGGCCGTCTCGCCCGCGTCGGTCTCGTAATCGACCACCGGAACCCCCGTCGTCACCCGGACGCCCCGCTCCTCGAGCGCGTCGTACAGGCGATCCTCGAGTCGCATCCCGGGCAGGCTCGGCGGCCCCATCGGGACCTCGAAGACGTCGACGCCGAGTCGATCCGCAAGGTCGGCTCTGACCGCGTCGGCGTGCTCGTCGCCGAGGATTGCGGGGAAGCCGACGCGGGACTCGCCCTCGAGGTGAGAGCGAACGGTCTCGGTGAGGGCGTCACGGGCGGTCGTCTCACCGGCTGCCGTCTCCACGGACTCGTCGTGGTCGAGCAGGTGCGCGTACCGGGTGATTTTCGCGTCGTCTCGAGCGATGCCGGGGAACTGAACAGTGACCCCGCAGGCCTCGAAGGGGACGCCCGCCGCCTCGAGGTGTGACGCCGCCAGCGGCGCTTCGAAGTCCGGCACCGTCTCGAAGCCGACGAGCAGGGCGTCGCGGTCGTCGCTCGCGAGCCCGGCGGCGGTCGAAACCGGATACCTGGCGGTCGGCTTGACCGTTCCGCCGTGGGTCGGGACGAGCGCGTTCGCATCGGTGTGGGCCCCGTCGTAGGCGTCGCCCGCGATATCGTCAAAGAACTCGAGTGCATCGCGGACCGCCTCGCTCCCGACGCGCTCGTAGGGGTGTCCGTCGGGGAGTCCCTCGAGCGCGTCGAACGGATCCACGAGCGGGCCGTCGCCTGCCGGCGTGTATCCGAGAACGTCGATCAACCCACTCGCGTGCCGGAGCGTGCTCTGCTTGTACGAAACCAGCCGGACTTGCACGTCTCCGTCTCGCTCTGTTGCGGCGAGCGCGGCGGTCGTCCCGGCAAGTCCGCCGCCGATGACGAGGACATCGTCCTCGATCGCCATTTATCGAACCCCCCGTGAGCTGTCGACCCGGTCCCCCTCGGTCCGACCGCCGTCGAAGGCCGCGAAATCGACCGCTGCCGTATCCGCGTCCGCGCTCGCGGGATCGCAGTCCCGGTTCATCGTCGTCGCGTGCAGCGCGTAGTTGAGCATCGCCTGCGAGAGCTGTTCGCCCCACAGCGCGTGACGCTCGCCCTTCCAGCGCTCCTGAAAGAGGTCGTCCAGCGCCTCGCGGACCGTCTCCTCGTCGTACTCGGGATGGAGTTCGTTCGCCATATTCTGACAGCAAAAGCCGCCCTGACAGTTCCCCATCGAGGCTCGCGTCCGGATCCGAACCGCGTTCAGATCCGAGCCCGACTGCGAGACCGCGTCTCGAATCTCCGCGCGCGTCACCCCCTCGCACTGGCAGAGCACCGGGTTCGGCTCGTCCGTCTCGAGTACGTCACGCGCTCGGCTTCCCAACCGTTGCTTGCTCCGGCGGGCCACCGGCGAGCGCAGTCCGAAGTCGTCCATGCCTGCCTCGAGCGTTTCGATGTTCTCGCTGCCGGGCAGGGGTTCCTCGGCGGTCGTACAGGCGGCGGTCACGCCGAGTTTCTCGCAGACGTGGTCGGAAATCTCCTCGGCCATCGCCCGGTAGGTGGTGAACTTGCCGCCGACGATGCTCGACATCCCCGAGACGCCGTCGCGGTCGGCGTGATCGAGCAGGAAGAAGTCCCGTGTGATGTCGGTCGGGTCCTCGGTGCCGGTTCCCGGCGGCTCGTACAGCGGGCGGACACCCCAGAACGAGCGGATCGTTCGAGCCTCCTCGAGGATCGGGACGAGTTCCGAGAGGGTGTCGATCATCTGATCGACCTCCCACCCCGCTTCCGGGTAGTCGTCCGGATCCGAGACCTCCTCGTCGGTCGTCCCGAGGATCGCCGTCGTCTCGTGGGGAACCACGATGTCGGCGTCGCCCTTTGGTCGACAGCGGTTGATCACCGTGTCGACCTGCCGGACGTTCATGATCGTCATGACGCCCTTGGAGGGCCGGACCGCGATCTCGAGGTCGGCCATCGCGCCGATCTGGCCGGCCCACGCGCCGGTCGCGTTGACGACGTAGTCGGCGGTGATCTCCTCGGTCGTCCCGGCTGTCGCGTGCGTTCGCTTCCCCGGTCCCGACTCGTGGCGCACCTCGACGCCGTAGATGTCGTCGCCGTCGCGCAAGAGGTCCACCACTTCCGCGTGGGTCTCGATCCGCGCGCCGTGGGTCTCGGCGTCGATCGCGTTCGCGACGCAGAGCCGGAACGGGTCGACCGCGCCGTCGGGGACTTCGATCGCTCGCTTCACGTCCGCCGCGAGATGCGGTTCGACCTCGCGGGCTTCCGCGCCCGAGAGTACGCGAGCGGGGATCCCACACTCACGACAGCCCTCGAGTTTCTCGCGGAAGTAGTCGTCCGGGTCCTCGGGTCGCTGGACGAACAGGCCGCCGGTCTCCTCGACACAGTGGCCCGCGATCTCCCGGAGCACCTCGTTTTCCTCGATACACTCCCGCGCGCTGGCCCGGTCGGACACCGCGTACCGCCCACCGCTGTGCAACAGGCCGTGCATCCGGCCGGTCGTTCCGTCTGTGAGGGTTCCTCGCTCGACGAGCGTGACCTCGAGGCCGCGGCGCGCCAGATCGCGGGCGATACCGCAGCCGGTCGAGCCGCCGCCGAGAACGAGGACCTCCGTATCGGTTGCCATCCCTTCGTCCGCATCTACGATCACCCCACCCATTATTTTATCGGTGGTAGCCAAACGCCCGTAAATTCCTGTGCAGGTCGGCTCGTCCACGGCGGGACGACGCGATCAGGCGACCAGACCGACGGCTTCGAACCCGTCGTATTCCCGAATCTGGGCCGTTATTACGGGGTTCCCGCCCTACTAGTACTTCTATACCATTTTATGACACGTTCAGAAACGTTTATAATGGTCGTCAAAATTGTTTACCGGTATCACGCGACCAATAGTAAACCGTCGCGTGGCGACACAACACCGGGTGAATACGAGTGACAGAATCCACGTACGTCGGTGCGGTCGACCAGGGAACGACCGGGACCCGCTTCATCGTCTTCGATCACGAAGGGCAGGTCGTCGCGAACGCCTACCAGAAACACGAACAGATCTATCCGGAACCCGGCTGGGTCGAACACGACCCGATGGAAATCTGGGAAAACACCAAAGAGGTCATCCGACGGGCGCTCGGGCAGGCGGATATCGGTCCCGACCGGCTCGAGGCCATCGGGGTGACCAACCAGCGGGAGACGACACTGCTGTGGGACGCCGATTCCGGAAAGCCAGTTCACAACGCCATCGTCTGGCAGGACCGCCGGACGACGGACCGCGTCGAACAGCTCGAGGACGACGGAATGGTCGAAACCATCCGCGACAAGACCGGCCTCGAGGCCGACGCCTACTTCTCGGCGACGAAAGCCGAGTGGCTGCTCGACAACGCCGATCCGATCAAACTCGAACGATCCCGTCCACAGGACATCCGCGACCGCGCGGAAGAGGGGGAGGTCCTGTTCGGCACCATTGACTCGTGGTTGATCTACAACCTCACGGGCGAGCATATCACGGAGGTCACGAACGCCTCGCGGACGATGCTGTACAACATCCACGATCTCGCGTGGGACGACGACCTCCTCGCGGAGTTCTCGATCCCCGAGGCGATGTTGCCCGAGGTCCGCCCCTCGAGCGACGACGAAACGTACGGGTCGACTGACCCCGACGGGTTCCTCGAGGCCGAAATTCCGGTCGCGGGTGCGCTGGGCGACCAGCAGGCGGCCCTGTTCGGCCAGACCTGTTTCGACGCCGGCGACGCGAAGAACACCTACGGTACCGGCTCGTTCTTCCTGATGAACACCGGGAACGAGGCCGTCGAGAGCGATCACGGTCTGCTGACGACGATCGGCTTCCAGCGCTCAGGTGAGGCGGTTCAGTACGCGCTCGAGGGGTCGATCTTCGTCACGGGCGCGGCGATCGAGTGGCTCGAGGACATGACGCTGATCGACGACCCAGCCGAAACGGCGTCGCTCGCCCGCAGCGTCGACACGACTGACGGCGTCTACGTCGTTCCCGCCTTTACGGGACTGGGCGCGCCCCACTGGGACCAGCGCGCACGTGGCACCATCGTCGGGATGACGCGGGGCACCCGCAAGGAACACGTCGTTCGCGCGACCCTCGAGTCGATCGCCTACCAGACGCGCGACGTCGCGGAGGCGATGGAGGCCGACTCGGGTATCGAGATGCGCTCGCTGAAGGTCGACGGCGGCGCGGTCAAGAACAACTTCCTCTGTCAGCTCCAGTCGGACATCATCGGCTCGGAGATCGTTCGCCCCGTCGTCGACGAGACCACGGCGCTGGGGTCGGCCTACGCGGCCGGACTCGCGGTCGGCTACTGGAGCGATCCCGACGAGCTGCGGAGCAACTGGCAGGTCGACGCCGAGTTCGAACCCGAGATGGACCGGGACGACGCCGATCGGCGCTACGACCGCTGGTCCGACGCCGTCGACCGATCGCGCGACTGGGCGCAAGACGCGGAGGAGTAACCCATGTTCCAGCCCCTGTTTCAGATACCCGTCATCGGGATGGAACTCGAGCCGTTCGTCGTCCTGCTCATTGCCGCCCTCGCCGGCGGCGCGTTCGGCGCGGCCCTCGGGGCGCTGCCCGCGTTCGTCTTCACGGGGTTCGTCGTCTTCCTCGGCGAGGGGCTGGCCGTCCTCGAGGGCGAACTCGGCGGACTCGATGCCGTCGGTGCCGGTACCATCGCGACCGGCATCACCGGGACGATCGGCTTCGGCGCGGTCACCGGTCCCCATATCGCCTTCGCCGGCGGCGTGGCCGCGACGGCGTACGCCGGCCGGAAGTACCCCGAGATGGAACCAGACGACTGGGACTATCATTTCGGGAAGAACATTTTGTACGCGTTCGGGACCAAGCCCGACATCCTCGCGGTCGGTGCGATCTTCGGCGCAGTGGGGATGCTCTTCACCCGGATCATGGGCGGAGTCGGCTTCCCGACGGACAACATCGCGCTCTCGGTCGTGGCGACGGCGTTCCTGGCTCGACTCGCCTTCGGCTACCCGCTCGTCGGCAGGGTCGGCGGCTCGAGCATCCTCGACATGTCGCCGTTCGAGCACGAAGAGAAGCGCGTGGCGGCAGACGGCGGGACCGAGACCGAGCGGCTGGCGACCGAACCCTGGCTGCCACACCAGTACGAGTGGGCGGGCGTCACCGCCATCGGCATCGTCGGCGGGATCCTCGGCGGCTTCATTTGGCTCGAGAC